>NZ_JBHWJY010000034.1:0-79631 GCF_042731135.1 Streptomyces sp. NPDC059874 | reverse complement strand
TCTCGGTGCTGATGGGCGAGGACGTCGAGGCTCGACGCTCCTTCATCCAGCGCAACGCCAAGGACGTCCGCTTCCTCGACATCTGAGTCGGTCTCTGCTGACCGCCTGAAAGGATCTTTGACCAGCGATGGCCGACGAAACCACTCCCACCGCCGAGAACACCGAAGAGGACCAGCCCGTGCTGCGGATCGAGCCCGTCGGGCTCGAGACGGAGATGCAGCGCTCCTACCTCGACTACGCGATGTCCGTCATCGTCTCGCGTGCGCTGCCCGACGTGCGGGACGGTCTCAAGCCCGTCCACCGTCGTGTGCTGTACGCGATGTACGACGGCGGTTACCGGCCCGAGAAGGGCTTCTACAAGTGCGCCCGTGTCGTCGGTGACGTCATGGGTACGTACCACCCGCACGGTGACTCCTCGATCTACGACGCCCTGGTCCGCCTGGCCCAGCCGTGGTCGATGCGCATGCCGCTGGTGGACAGCAACGGCAACTTCGGTTCTCCGGGCAACGACCCGGCGGCCGCGATGCGCTACACCGAGTGCAAGCTGATGCCGCAGGCCATGGAGATGCTCCGGGACATCGACGAGGAGACCGTCGACTTCACGGACAACTACGACGGCCGCAACCAGGAGCCGACGGTCCTGCCGGCGCGCTTCCCGAACCTGCTGGTCAACGGTTCGGCCGGTATCGCGGTCGGCATGGCCACCAACATCCCGCCGCACAACCTGCGCGAGGTCGCGGCCGGCGCCCAGTGGGCGCTGGAGCACCCGGAGGCCTCGCACGAGGAGCTCCTGGACGCGCTCCTGGAGCGGATCAAGGGCCCGGACTTCCCGTCGGGTGCCCTGGTCGTGGGCCGCAAGGGCATCGAGGAGGCGTACCGGACCGGTCGCGGCTCCATCACGATGCGCGCGGTGGTGGAGGTCGAGGAGATCCAGAACCGCCAGTGCCTGGTGGTGACGGAGCTTCCGTACCAGACCAACCCCGACAACCTGGCGCAGAAGATCGCCGACCTGGTGAAGGACGGGAAGATCGGCGGCATCGCCGACGTCCGTGACGAGACCTCGTCGCGCACCGGTCAGCGCCTGGTGATCGTCCTCAAGCGCGACGCCGTCGCCAAGGTCGTGCTGAACAACCTGTACAAGCACACCGATCTGCAGACGAACTTCGGCGCGAACATGCTGGCGCTGGTGGACGGCGTGCCGCGCACGCTGTCGATCGACGCGTTCATCCGGCACTGGGTGCAGCACCAGATCGAGGTCATCGTCCGGCGTACGCGGTTCCGTCTGCGCAAGGCGGAGGAGCGCGCGCACATCCTGCGCGGTCTGCTGAAGGCGCTCGACGCGATCGACGAGGTCATCGCGCTGATCCGGCGCAGCAACACGGTCGAGATCGCGCGCGAGGGCCTGATGGGCCTGCTGGAGATCGACGAGATCCAGGCGAACGCGATCCTGGAGATGCAGCTGCGGCGTCTGGCGGCGCTGGAGCGGCAGAAGATCGTCGCCGAGCACGACGAGCTCCAGGCGAAGATCAACGAGTACAACGCGATCCTGGCCTCGGAGGAGCGTCAGCGTTCGATCGTGAGCGAGGAGCTGGCGGCGATCGTCGAGAAGTTCGGCGACGACCGGCGCTCCAAGCTGGTGCCCTTCGACGGTGACATGTCCATCGAGGACCTGATCGCCGAAGAGGACATCGTCGTCACGATCACGCACGGCGGTTACGTCAAGCGCACCAAGACCGAGGACTACCGTTCGCAGAAGCGCGGCGGCAAGGGTGTGCGCGGCACGAAGCTGAAGCAGGACGACCTGGTCGACCACTTCTTCGTGTCCACCACGCACCACTGGCTGCTGTTCTTCACGAACAAGGGTCGGGTCTACCGGTCCAAGGCGTACGAGCTGCCGGACGCCGGCCGTGACGCGCGCGGGCAGCACGTGGCGAACCTGCTGGCCTTCCAGCCGGACGAGAAGATCGCCCAGATCCTCGCGATCCGCGACTACGAGGCGGCGCCCTACCTGATCCTGGCCACCAAGGGCGGCCTGGTGAAGAAGACGGCGCTCAAGGACTACGACTCGCCCCGTTCGGGTGGTGTGATCGCGATCAACCTCCGGGAGACCGAGGACGGCAGCGATGACGAGCTGATCGGCGCGGAGCTGGTGTCCGCCGAGGACGACCTGCTGTTGATCAGCAAGAAGGCGCAGTCGATCCGCTTCACGGCGACCGACGACGCGCTGCGTCCGATGGGCCGCGCGACCTCGGGCGTGAAGGGCATGAGTTTCCGCGAGGGTGACGAACTGCTCTCCATGAGCGTTGTCCGGCCGGGTACGTTCGTCTTCACCGCGACCGACGGCGGCTACGCCAAGCGGACGCCGGTCGACGAGTACCGCGTCCAGGGTCGTGGCGGTCTGGGCATCAAGGCCGCGAAGATCGTGGAGGACCGCGGGTCGCTCGTGGGCGCACTCGTGGTGCACGAAACCGACGAAATCCTCGCAATCACCCTCAGCGGTGGTGTAATTCGTACGCGAGTCAACGAAGTCAGGGAGACCGGCCGTGACACCATGGGCGTCCAGCTGATCAACCTGGGCAAGAAAGATGCCGTGGTGGGCATCGCTCGTAACGCCGAAGCCGGCCAGGAGGCCGACGAGGTGGACGAGATCGAAACCGAGACTGGGACCGAGGCGGCCGAAGGACAGGTCGCCGAGGCCGCCGAGGGCACGCAGCCTTCGGCCGGGGAGCACGAGGAGTAAGTCGTGAGTGGAGCCACGGGCGCCGGACCGGCCAAGACTGGAGAGAACGGTGCCCGTGGCCCCGCCGCGGACTCCCAGGGTGGGGGCACCACCGCCGAAGGCAGGGGGACAACCGTGACGGAAACCCGAGGACCGCAGCCGCCGGCCGGCGCGGCCCCGACGCAGCCGCCGTACCAGCCGCCGCAGGCGTACACGGCGCCCCAGGGCCCGGGCGCGCCCCGCCCGGGCGGGGGCCCCGCCGCGCAGCGCAAGCCGCGCACGGGGGTCCGTACGGCCCCCAGGACGCGCAAGGCGCGGCTGCGGGTGGCCAAGGCCGACCCGTGGTCGGTGATGAAGGTCAGCTTCCTGCTGTCGATCGCGCTGGGCATCTGCACGATCGTCGCGGCGGTGGTGCTGTGGATGGTCATGGACGCGATGGGCGTCTTCTCGACCGTCGGCGGCACGATCAGCGAGGCGACCGGCTCGAACGAGAGCAACGGTTTCGACCTCCAGTCCTTCCTGTCGCTGCCGCGCGTGGTGATCTTCACGTCGGTGATCGCGGTCATCGACGTGGTGCTCGCGACGGCGCTGGCGACGCTCGGCGCGTTCATCTACAACCTGTCGGCGGGCTTCGTCGGCGGTGTGGAGCTCACGCTCGCCGAAGACGAGTGACCTGCGCAGACGCCTGCGAGTAACCGATTTTGGAGCTACCGCGTCTGTGCGCTAATCTTCAGGAGTCAGCGCGCAGCGCGGATGGGGCTATAGCTCAGTTGGTTAGAGCGCATCCCTGATAAGGATGAGGCCACAGGTTCAAATCCTGTTAGCCCCACAGTGTCGAAGACCCCCAGGCCCTAGGCCTGGGGGTCTTTGTCGTTGGGCCAGTTGGTGGGCCGACAGGTCACCGAACGGTATCGGTCCGTGTGTATTGTTGGGCTTCAGAAGTCCCCTACGTCAACGAAAGACGAGGTCGCGCGGTGAAGAAGCTGCTCCTGGTCGCACTGGCCGCCATCGGCGGGCTCCTCGTGTACCGCCAGATCCAGGCGGACCGCGCCGAGCAGGACCTGTGGACGGAGGCAACTGACTCCGTGCCCTCTGGTTCCGGTGTGTGAGACCGAAGGCTGATCTCATGAAGCCCCGGCTGCCGCTGCGGCCGGGGCTTTGTGCTGTTCTGTGACGAAAACTTCCGTTATGCAAAGATTTGGCTTGCGCTAGCAAACTCGGGGTGGGCGTGATGGGTCGGGTACGGACGACGATGGGAGCGGCGGCCCTGGGCCTGGTGGTCGCGGGTGTGCCGGGGGTGGCGCGGGCCGCCGGGGCGGTGCCCCAGCCGCTGCCCACGTACCGCGCAGCCGACGGCGCGAAGCCGGTCGAGGGCAAGCCCTCCTCGGCGGACGCCCCGGAGCTGGTGGCCGGGAACGTGTACGCGGACAAGCTCGGCCCCGGAGACCGCGTCTACCGGCTCGTGCTGAAGCCGGACCAGTCCAACGTGTACGTCTCCGCCGTGGTGCGGCCCGGACCCGGGGCCAAGATCTCGTCCGGCGACGGCATCGAGGTGGAGGTCATGACCACCACCGGGCGCTCCTGCCCGGGCTCCCGCGGCCACGCCGGCTTCGGATACGACGCGGTGCCGATCAGCGCCGTCGGCGTGCGGTGGGGCGTGGAGGACCACGACTGCGCGCCCGGCGGCGTCTACTACGTCAAGGTCACCCGCACCTCGGCCAAGGGCTCCGACCAGGGCGACTGGCCGCTCGAACTCCGCGTGCAGCGCGAGCCCGGCCGCGGCCCCGGCGGCCCCACGGCCGCGCCCAGCGCCTGGCCCTCGGGGGCCGCGACCCTGCCCGGCACCGAGGCCGCGGTGCGCAGTGGCGGCACCGGCTTCAACGACGCCCGGGCGCTGAGCGCGGGGGTGTGGCGCGACGAGCTGCGGCCCGGGCAGACCCGCTGGTACCGGGTGCCGCTGGACTGGGGCCGGCAGCTGGGCCTGGGCGCCGAGCTGTCCGCGGCCACGCTGACCAGGTCGTCCGGATCGGCCGCGGGCGGGCTCGCCGTCTCGCTGTACAGCCCGTACCGGGGGCTGGTCTCGTACAAGGACACCTTCTACGACGGCAAGCAGGCCGGGGTCATCCTGGAGAAGACGCCGCCGGTGGCCTACGAGAACCGCTTCTCCAGTGACAAGGACGTCGAGCACGCGTCGATCGCCGGCTGGTACTACGTCGCGGTGACCATGGGCGAGAAGGTCGCCGAGTTCACCGAGGACGCGACGCCGGTGCCGATGACCCTGCGGGTGGACGTCACCGGCACCCCGGGCAAGGCGCCCGCGTACAAGGAGGCCTTGGCCGCGGGCGGCTTCGGGGTCGGCGCGGAGGACCTGGCCGCCGCCAAGGAGGGACTCACCGCCCCGGAGGCCGCCGACGCCGCCGGGAACGCCGCGGTGATGCGGGTGGTGGCGGTGGCCGGCTTCGGTACCGGGACGGTGTTGCTGCTGGTGCTGGGCGGCTGGACGCTGCTCGGGCGGCGGGGCCGCGGGGCTACGTCTGCGTGAGGGCCCACACGCCGACCGCGAAGCAGAGCAGCGCGGAGGCGAGGAGGACGGCGACGGCCTTCGGGGACGGCGGGGCCACCGAGCCGCGCCGGGTGGGCGGGGAGGCCGTGCCGCGCGGTGCCGGTGAAGCCGGCGGCGGCAGGTGGAAGCTCCCCGTCTCCGAGGGACCGTACGCGGGCGCCTGCGCCGGGACCTGAGGCGCCGCGGCCGCCTGGTCGTACGGAGACCCGAACGAGGGGGCGTACCCGGAACCGGCCGCCGGCGCTTGCGCGGGTCCGGCCGGGTACGGGGTGGTGGGCGCCGTCGGCGAGGTCGGGGTCGCGGTCGCCGCCGTACCGCGCGGGTCGGTGCGGGTGGGTTCGGCGGCCACCGTGACGGACGCGGAACCGCTTGCCGGCGCCAGGCCCGCCATGCCCGCGGTCGGCGCTTCCGGGGTGACCGCCGCGGTGGTCAGCGGCCCGTCGGGGCCGAAACCGCCCGGGAGCGGGCCGAGTTGGTCGAAGACCTCCACCGGATCCTCGTCCGGGGCGGGCGGCACCAGCAGCTCCACGGCCTCGGCAAGGGCCTTGCGCGCCCCCGTGGCGGTCTTGAACCGGCTCTGGGGGTCCGGCTGCAGCAGAGCGGCCAGGACCTCCCACAGCGGCGCCGGAACCCCTTCGGGGGCGCCGGGGGTCCCGTGGGCGAGGAAGTGTTCCACCAGGGCCTGGGAATCGGGCTTGCGGCCCTGCAGCAGGTACAGGCCGACGAGTCCGACGGCGAAGAGGTCGGCGGGGAAGTCCGGCTCCGCGCCGAGGAGTTGTTCGGGGGCGAAGTAACCGGGCGTGCCGACCACGTAGTTGGTCTCGGTCAGCCGGGGCTCGCCCTTGCGCATCGAGATGCCGAAGTCGGACAGCCGCAGGTGCGGTCGCCCGGTCCCGGTGGCCTCCATCAGGATGTTGGCCGGTTTGATGTCGCGGTGGACGACGCCCTCCGCGTGCACCGCCGCCAGCCCCGACAGGAGCTGGTCGAGCAGCGCGCACACGAAACGGGGCGGCAGGGGACCGTAGTCACCGATCACGTGCGCGAGGGAGCCGCCGCTGACCAGGTCCATCGTGAACAGGACCTTGTCGTCGTCCGCCGCCCAGCTGGCCGGGGCCAGGACGTGCGGGTGATCGATGCGCAGAGCCTGTTCCCGGACGAACCGCAGCAGCGTGTGGGCATCGCTCTGCAGCAGGACCTTCGCGGCGACGTACCGGCGACGCCGGTGGTCCCAGGCCCGCCACACGGCACCCGCGCCACCACGTCCGATCGGATCGATCAGCTCGTACCGGCCGGCGAAGATCTCACCCATCGCTGTGCCCGTCCCCCGTCACCGTTGTCGGCTTGTCCGTCTGTCGTTCAGTTCTGGTGCGCCTCGTAGTGGGCGACCGCGTCGGCGGTGCGGCCCGCTCCGTACACCCGGAGAAACTCTGCCAGTTCCGGGTGGCTGGGGGCGAGGGAGTCCGCCGCGTCGATGATGTCGCCGGCGGCGGAGACCGAGCGCAGCAGCGACTGGATCTCGCGGACGACCCGCTTGACGGTGGGAGCACCGGAACTCGTGGGGGTCTGGCCGCTGTTGCTGAGGACGGAACCCCCCTGGGTCTTCTTGATCTCGTCCATCCGGTCGGTGGCCTCCGCCGCGCTGACGCTTCCGTCGGCCACCTGGCCGGCGAGATCCTGGAGCGCCTGGACGCGCTGCACCACGGCCGGGTTGCCGATCTTGGCGCGCTGGCCGCTCATCAGCTGGGACAGCATGGGCGCCGACAGTCCGAGCACGGCAGCGAGGCGGGCCTGGTTCAAGCCGAGGTCATCTATGAGCCGGCGGAAGAGCGCTCCGAGCGGCTCCCCGTACCAACTGCGCTGAAGCTCTCTGGCTCTGGCCGTGGCCTCTTGCTGAACTGCGTCCACTCTTACTACTCCCCTTCGCTGGTGCGAACCTCGCGAGCATCTTACGGAGAGTGGTCGCGGGGCGGGAGTCCCTATCATTTTGCGAGATGAGGGGGTACACCCGGTACTCTGTTCTGCGGAACGACCCCACTTTTTCCGGGGACAGCTGCGTCCAGTTCCATGGGGCCTTAGCTCAGTTGGTAGAGCGCTGCCTTTGCAAGGCAGATGTCAGGAGTTCGAATCTCCTAGGCTCCACATCACAAGAGGTCCCCCGACCTGCGGAAACGCGAGTCGGGGGACCTCTTTCTCGTTTACCGGGCCGGGTGGAGCTCGATCCAATAGCGGCGCTTGGGACCGATCAAGGTCTCGCGGACGTCCTCCAGGACGCCGCCGTTCGCCTCGATCGTGCGCACGGAAGCGGTGTTGTCCGGGTCGCAGGTCAGCAGGACCCGGTCCATGCCCAGGACCCGGGCCTCGTACAGCACCTCGCGCAGCGCCCAGCCGGCCAGACCCCGGCGGCGGGCCGAGGGGCGGACGCTGTAGCCGATGTGGCCGCCGGCGTCGAGGAGGAACGCGTTCAGGTAGTGCCGCAGATCGATGGCGCCCAGATAGGTGTCGCCCTCGGCGATCCACCAGTACGTGGCGTGCACGCGGCCCTGCTCGACCGGCACGGTGCGATCCGAGTGGCCGCGCAGCTTCCGCGTCCAGGCCGCGAACCCCTCCGGGCTGTCCACGTCGTCCTCGGAGCCGAGACCGGCCCCGTCCATGTGGGCGTCGGGACCCCACTCCTCACGCGCCTCGAGCCAGGAAGCGTGCAGGCGGGGAGTGGGAGCGACGAGTTCAGGCATGTTCCGGACGATAACAACGTTTACTGTGCCGTCGGCCGGCAGCGGCCGCGTACTGGTTCATCACCACATGACTTGGAGACATTCGAGAATGACCCGCAAGTTCGTGTTCCTGCTGGCCAGCACCCGCCTGGACGGCAATACCGAGACCCTTGCCCGTCAGGCGGCCGCCGCCCTCCCGGACGGTGTCGAGCAGGAGTGGATCCGGCTGAAGGACCTGCCGATCCCGGCCTTCGAGGACCGCCGCCACGACGGCGCCGGCATCTACCCCGAACCCGAGGGCAACGCCAGGCTGCTCCTCGACTCCACCCTCTCCGCCACCGACCTGGTCTTCGCCGCGCCGCTGTACTGGTACAGCCTCCCGGCCACAGCACAGCTCTACCTCGACCACTGGTCGGGCTGGATGCGGGTGCCGGACCTGGACTTCAAGCCGCGGATGGCCGGCAAGACCCTGTGGAGCATCACCTCCCTGGCCACCGAGGACATCTCGGTGGCCGACCCGCTGATCGGGACCCTGCGCCACACCGCCGGCTACATGGGCATGCACTGGGGCGGATCCCTGCTCGGCCGCGGCAACGCCCCCTGCACGGTCCGGGGCGACACCGAGGCGCTGCGCAGCGCCGACACCTTCTTCCTGAACGACCGTGAGCCCCTCACGGTGTGAGGGGCTCACGGTCGTTCAGCGCGGGTCGATGTTTCACGTGAAACATCGATGGCTATCGCCGGGGGGTGCCCTCTGACCGCAGCAGGGTCGCCGTCAGCACGATCGCGGTCAGCAGGAGCGCGGCGCCGATTCCGAAGGCCAGGTGGTAGCCGCCGGTAAGGGCCTTGGCCGGCGAACTGCCGCTCAGGGTCAGGGACTCGGTACGGGAGGCCGCCAGGGTGGAGAGGACCGCCACGCCCAGGGCCATCCCGATCTGCGCGGTGGTGTTGAACAGCCCCGAGGCGAGTCCGGCGTCGCGCTCGTCGGCGCCGGACATGCCCAGCGTGGTCAGGGCCGGCAGCGCCAGACCGAAGCCGGCGGCCAGCAGCATCACCGGCAGCAGGTCGGTCACGTAGTCGGCGCGCACCGGCAGCCGAGTCAGCAGCCCGAGGGCCACGACGAGCAGGCCGAGCCCGGCGAGCAGGACACGCCGCTCTCCGAAGCGGGCGTTCAGCCGGGCGGAGACACCGAGGGAGACCGCGCCGATCACCAGGGCGGCGGGAAGCATCGCCAGCCCGGTGGCCGCGGCTCCGTAGCCCAGCACCCTCTGGAGGTAGAGGGCGACCAGGATCTGGAAGGAGAACAGCGCGGCCACCATCAGCATCTGCACCAGGTTCGCGCCGACCACCGTGCGGGAGCGGAAGATCCGCAGCGGTACCAACGGGGTGCGGGCCTTGGACTGGCGCAGGGTGAACACGGCCAGCAGGACCAGGGAGAGCGCGCCGAGGCCGAGGGTGCGGGTGGAGGCCCAGCCGTACTGCTCCACCTTCACCACGGTGTAGATGCCGAGCATCAGTCCGGCGGTGACCAGGACCGCGCCGAGTACGTCGGCACCCGCGCCCAGTCCCAGGCCCCGACCGGCAGGCAGGGCGGGCAGCGCCAGCAACAGGGCGGCGAGCCCGATGGGCAGGTTGATGAAGAAGACCCAGTGCCAGTCGAGGGCCTCGGTCAGCACACCTCCGAGCACCTGGCCGAGCGAGGCACCGGCCGCGCCGGTGAAGGAGAACACGGCGATCGCCTTGCCCCGCTCGCGGGACTCGGTGAACAGGGTGATCAGGATGCCGAGGCTGACGGCGGAGGCCATCGCGCTGCCGACCCCTTGCAGGAAGCGGGCGGCGATCAGCACGGCGGGGGAGGCGGCGAAGCCGGCGAGCATCGAGGCGCCGGTGAAGACGGCGGTCCCGGCCAGGAACATCTGCTTGCGGCCGATCAGGTCGCCGAGACGTCCGGCGAGGAGCAGCAGGCTGCCGAAGGCGATCAGGTAGGCGTTCACGACCCAGCTGAGGCCGGCCGGGGAGAAGTCCAGGTCGTTCTGGATGGCCGGCATGGCCACGGTGACGATGCTGCCGTCGAGGATCGTCATCAGCATGCCCGTGGAGAGCACGGCGAGGGCGGTCCAGCGGGAGCGCAGCCCGTGGGGCGCGGCGGCGGCCGCCGAGGAGGTGGCGGGAGGAGCGGAAGCGAGCGCGGCAGACATCGGACTCTCCGGTCGGTGAGACGGCGGCGGTCGGTGCGGGCGACTGGTATGACCGTAGCAGATGATTTCGTTGCAGACTATTTTCTTCGGATCGATCGGTAGAGTGGATCCATGACCGCCATGGCACCCACCCGGACCGAGCCCGACCTCTCCTTCCTCCTGGACCACACCAGCCACGTCCTGCGCACCCGCATGGCAGCGGCCCTCGGCGAGATCGGCCTCACCCCCCGCATGCACTGCGTCCTCGTCCACGCCCTGGAGGAGGAGCGCACCCAGATCCAGCTCGCCGAGATCGGCGACATGGACAAGACGACGATGGTCGTCACCGTGGACGCCCTGGAGAAGGCCGGACTCGCCGAGCGCCGCCCCTCCACCAAGGACCGCCGGGCCCGCATCATCGCCGTCACCGACGAGGGCGCCGCCGTCGCCGTCCGGAGCCAGGGCATCGTCGACCAGGTCCACGCCGACGCCCTCGCCTCCCTCGCCGAGAGCGACCGCACGTCCCTCCTGCGCGTCCTCGGGCTCCTCGTCGAAGGAGACCTCGCCACCCCCACCGAGAGCCCCCGCCCGGCCCGCCGCGCCCGCCAGTAATAGCCCCCGCCGCCCCGCGGATCCCCCGAACGGCCCCGTCACGGGGCCGCCCGACGCCCCCTGTCAGACAGTGGAGGAAGGCACCGCGCCGAGGGGGGCACCACCACGCCGGAGGCGTACGCACATGGGACTCTTCGACTTCCTGAAGTCCGACAAGAAGAAGGCACACGAGGCCGCCGAGAAGGCGAAGGAGCAGGTCGAACAGCAGAGGGCCGCAGGAGGCAAGTCCGCCGCGAGCCCGGCGGCCGACGCCGCCTCGGCCACCAGGGCCGCCGCCGAACGCATGGCGGCCGCCGCGCCCCCCAAGCCGGCCCCCGCCGCCCCCACCCCCGGGTCGGCCGCGCACAAGGCCGTGCCCGTCGCCCCCAAGCCCACCCCCATGCCGCCGAAGCCCGCCGCGGCCGGCGCCGCACCGGGCGCCCCGCACACCCCGACCCCGGCGTCCGCCGCGCACAAGGCCGTCCCCGCGGCGCCGGCGGCCAAGCCGATGCCGGCGGCCAAGAAGCGCACGTACACCGTCAAGCCGGGCGACTCGCTCTCCGCGATCGCCCGCCGCGAACTCGGCAACGAGGCCCGCTGGCGTGAGCTCTACGCGATGAACAAGGGCGTCGTCGGCCCCAACCCCGACCTCATCCGCCCGGGCCAGGTCCTCACCCTCCCCAGCTGACGGCCCGCAAACGTGAACGAGGGGCCCGGATCCACAGGATCCGGGCCCCTCGTCCGTGCGTCAGAACCGCTCGTCAGAACTGCTTGTCGTCCAAGGACGACCCCGACTCGCGTTCCTTCTCCGCGAGCTCGTCGTCGAAGCTCGCCGGCTCCGCGTCGCTCGCCGACAGCTCCGTCGCCGCCGGCGGTTCGACGAGCCAGTCCGGGTTCGCCTGCTGGTCCCACCACCGCCACGCCGCGAAAGCACCGCCCGCCACCACGCCGGCCAGCGCGAGGCCCTTGAACCACCGACCCGTCCGCGCCCGCCGCTCATGGCGCCGCACCAGCTTCTGCACCTCCTTGGCCGACACCTGGCCGCGCAGCGCCGCCAGGGCCGCCGTCGACCGCGAAGCGGCCTCCTCGGCCACCGGGGTGGCCGCCGCGATCGCGCTCTCGATGCGCGGCTGCGTGTACTCGGCGGCCTGACGAGCCGCCAGGCGCGTCTGCTGCACCGCCCTCGTCGCCGCCCGGTCCACGTTCGGCGGCACATGCGTGCGCGCCGCCCGGATCCGGGGATGCAGATGGCTGTCGTACGTCATGCGAGCGTGCTTCGCGGCGCCGTGGGCCGCGTGCGACACCTTCGGCGCCAGCAGCACGTTCGCCTCGTGCGCGTAGTGCACCGCCGCGTCCTTGGCGGTGCCCGCATACGGCGCCACCACTTCCGCCGCGTGCTTCACGGCTTCCCTGGCGTGCTCGGCGGCCAGGTGCATGTCCTTGCGGGTCACTGGAACCTCCTCCTCGGCGGTGGACACAGTTCACCTTTCCACCCTTTCCCGGATCATGCCTGGCATATCGCGGGCCGGCATGCGTGACAGGGCATACGGGTGGAGGATTTCTCTGCCGTACAGCCCTCCGTGCGACCATCTGGACCGACAGTGATGACTATGGAAGGCAGATCCGTGGCCGAGAAGCTCTATGCCACCCTGAAGACCAGCCAAGGCGACATCGAGATCGAGCTGCTGCCGAATTTCGCTCCGAAGACCGTCCGCAACTTCGTGGAACTCGCCACCGGCGCCCGCGAGTGGACGCGCCCCACCGACGGCCAGAAGACCACGGACCCGCTCTACGACGGCACCGTCTTCCACCGCGTGATCAGCGGCTTCATGATCCAGGGCGGCGACCCGCTCGGGAACGGCACCGGCGGCCCCGGCTACCAGTTCGCCGACGAGTTCCACCCCGACCTGGCCTTCACCAAGCCCTACCTGCTCGCCATGGCCAACGCCGGCCCGGGCACCAACGGTTCGCAGTTCTTCATCACCGTCGCGCCCACCGCCTGGCTCACCCGCAAGCACACCATCTTCGGCGAGGTCACCGACCCGGCCGGCCGACAGGTCGTGAACGCCATCGCGTCCAGCGCCACGAACCCGCGCACCGAGCGGCCCGTGGAAGACGTGGTCATCCATTCCGTCGTCATCGAGAAGCGCTGACCCACGAGCCCGGGGGACCCGATGGACACCGACCGCCTGCCGCGCTGCTACCGCCACCCGGACCGCGACACCGGCATCAGCTGCACCCGCTGCGAGCGTCCCATCTGCCCCGAGTGCATGATCAGCGCCTCGGTCGGCTTCCAGTGCCCCGAATGCGTCCGTGACGGCTCCGGCACCGGGCACCGCCCGACCGCGAACGCGCCGCGCAACCTCGCGGGCGGGGTGGTCGCCGGCGACCCCCAGCTGGTCACCAAGATCCTGATCGCGATCAACGTCGCGGTGTTCTTCGTGGGGCTGATCGCCCCGGCCGTCGCCGTCCAACTGGAGCTGCTCGGGCTGTACCGGCTGCCCGGTGGTCCCCCCGAAGGCATCGCCACCGGCGAGTACCACCGGCTGTTGACCTCGGTGTTCCTGCACGTCGAGTGGTGGCACCTCGTCGGCAACATGATCGGCCTGTGGTTCATCGGCGGCCCGCTGGAAGCGGCGCTGGGCCGGGCCCGCTACCTCGCCGTCTACCTGCTCTCGGGCCTCGGCGGCAGCGCCCTCGTCTATCTGCTGACCCCGCCGAACACCCCGACCCTCGGCGCGTCCGGCGCCATCTTCGGCCTGCTCGGCGCCACCGTCGTCCTGGTGCGCCGGCTGCGCTACGAGATGCGGCCGGTGATCGTGATGGTCGTACTGATGCTGGTGCTGACCTTCGTGCCGCTCGGCGGCGCGCTCTCCGTGTCCTGGCAGGCCCATGTAGGCGGCCTGATCACCGGAGGACTGCTGGGCCTGGGCATGCTGCGGCCCTCCACCGGCAGGAATCGCACATTGATCCAGTGGGGTACCTGCGCGGTGGTGTTCGTGCTGGCCGCAGGGGTGATCCTGCTCCGGACGGCGGAACTCACCTGATCACACCGGCGTCAACTCTCCACAGAGTTATCCACAGATCTTCTGTCTTTTCCTCAGGTGTGGATGACGCTGTGGATAACTCATGGGGAGAGCTTCCGTCGGAGACGGATCGGTGCTACTTCCACTGCGTGGAGACGCCGAATCCCGCCGCGATAAATCCGAATCCAACCACGATGTTCCAATTGCCCAGCGATTCGATGGGCAGCCGGGTCTCGGTCACGTAGAAAACGACGATCCACGCGAGTCCGATGAGGAAGAGCGCCAGCATGACCGGAGCGACCCAGCTGCGGTTCGTCAGCCGGATGCTCTGCGGCTGCCGAGTCGGCGGCGGCGTGTAGTCGTCCTTCTTGCGGATACGTGACTTCGGCACGAGGGGCTCTCCTGTCGATGGGCTGGGGACCTTGCCTGCCCCGGGCGTCCGTTAGCGTAGTGGACCTGTGGCGTTGAAGGAGAAGGGTACGTTGAGCAATTCCGACGACTCCTCCGCGGGTCCCCGACGCCGGGCCAGACCGGTCCGGCTGCTGACCGCCGCCGTCTTCGCCCTGGCCGGGCTGCTCTTCGTCACCAGTTTCAACACCTCCAAGGGTACGAACATCCGGACCGACGCCTCGATGCTGAAGCTGTCGGACCTCATCCACGAGCGCAGCCAGGACAACGCCGAGCTGGAGCAGAGCATGGGTGCGGTACGCCGTCGGGTTGACGCCCTCGCCGAGCGCGACGACGGCAGCACCAAGGCCGAGGACGCCAAGCTGGCCGCCCTGCGCGCGGCCTCCGGCACCGAGGAGCTGTCCGGCAAGGGGCTCACGGTCACCCTCAACGACGCCCCGCCGAACGCGACCGCCCGCATCCCCAACGTGCCCGAGCCGCAGCCCAACGACCTGGTCATCCACCAGCAGGACCTCCAGGCCGTCGTGAACGCCCTGTGGCAGGGCGGTGCCGAGGGCATCCAGGTCATGGACCAGCGGCTCATCTCCACCAGCGCGGTGCGCTGCGTGGGCAACACCCTGATCCTCCAGGGCCGGGTCTACTCCCCTCCCTACAAGGTGACGGCGGTCGGCGACCCGGGCGCGTTGCGCAAGGCGATGGCGGCCTCGCCGGCCCTGCAGAACTACCAGCTGTACGTGAACGCGTACGGGCTCGGCTGGAAAGTGGACGAGCACAAGGCGCTGACACTTCCGGGCTACTCCGGCACAGTGGACCTCCACTATGCGAAGCCGGTCGGTCCTTCCTCCGAAACGAGTCAGCCCTGACGTCGTACTGCGCCTGGTGGTACGGACGTTCAGCGAGGTGTGCCTGACCGCGGGCACCTTGATCGTGCTGTTCGTGGCGTACGTGTTGCTGTGGACCGGGGTCAAGGCCGACCTGGCCATGGACGGGGAGATGTCCGCCCTGCGCGACCGCTGGGCGGCGGCTCCGGCCGCGGCCCCGGCGCCCGCCCCGCAGACGGCAGCCCCCACCGCGCCCGCCGCGCCCGCCGCGCCCGCCACGCCCTCCGGCCCGGAGCCGGCGGGCTACCCGGCGGGCCGGGCCTTCGCCGAGATGTACATCCCGCGCTTCGGCCGGGACTGGAACAAGCCCGTCCTGGAGGGCACCGAGCCCGAGCTGCTGAAGAAGGGCCTCGGCCACTACTCCGGCACCGCCCGCCTCGGCGCCACCGGGAACTTTTCGGTCGCCGGCCACCGGCGTACGTACGGAGACCCGTTCAAGGACTTCCCCGAGCTGCGCCCGGGTGACGAGGTGATCCTCAAGGACGCCACCTCCTGGTACACGTACACCGTGCGCGGCGGCCCCCTGCGCACGCTGCCGACCGAGGTCGGGGTCGTCGACCCGGTGCCGAAGAGATCGCCGTTCACGACCCCCGGCCGGTATCTGACGCTCACCACCTGCGACCCGGAATGGGGCCACAGCCACCGCCTCGTCGTCTGGGCGGAACTGACGGGCACGCGCGTCGTGAGCCAGGGGAGGCCGGAGGGTTTGGCGAGCTGACCCACCCGCCGGGCCGCTGCCTTTAGTCTGTTCGCGTACCGCCCCCGCGGTGCGTGGAACAAACGTGGACGAAAAGGAAACAGGCGGCATGTACGGCTGGATCTGGCGCCATTTGCCGGGCAACGCGTGGGTACGCGCGTTGATCTCCCTCGTACTGGTCCTCGCGGTGGTCTTCGTGCTCTTCCAGTACGTCTTCCCGTGGGCCGAGCCGCTCCTTCCGTTCAATGACGTGACCGTGGACGAGGGATCGGGAGTCACTCCGTGAGCGCGCGCATTCTGGTCGTTGACAACTACGACAGCTTTGTCTTCAACCTGGTCCAGTACCTCTACCAGCTCGGCGCCGAGTGCGAGGTGCTGCGCAACGACGAGGTCGAGCTCTCGCACGCGCAGGACGGCTTCGACGGCGTCCTGCTGTCGCCGGGGCCGGGGACGCCGGAGGAGGCGGGCGTCTGCGTCGACATGGTCCGCCACTGCGCGGACACGGGTGTCCCCGTCTTCGGCGTGTGCCTCGGCATGCAGTCGATGGCGGTCGCCTACGGCGGCGTCGTGGGCCGGGCGCCGGAGCTGCTGCACGGCAAGACCTCGCCGGTGGTCCACGAGGGCCAGGGCGTCTTCGCCGGGCTGCCGTCGCCCTTCACCGCGACCCGCTACCACTCCCTCGCGGCCGAACCGCCGACCCTGCCGGACACGCTGGAGGTCACGGCGCGGACGGAGGACGGGATCATCATGGGCCTGCGCCACCGGGAGTACGACGTCGAGGGCGTGCAGTTCCACCCCGAGTCGGTGCTCACCGAGTGGGGCCACCGGATGCTGGCGAACTGGCTGGTGCGCTGCGGTGACGCCGGCGCCGTGGAGCGGTCGGTGGGGCTCGCCCCGGTGGTGGGCAAGGCCGTCGCGTGACGGCGGTCGCGCCGTCCGCGCCCACGGAGGGCCGGGCCGCGCGACGCAGGGCAGCACAGGAGGCCGCGAAACGGGCCGCCAGGCAGAGCCGGAGGCGGGGCGGGCGGCGGCGCAGGCGGCCGGCGTCGGGCGGCCCCGTGATCGTCCTGAGCCGGCTGGGCGGAGAGCTGTTCATCACGCTGGGTCTGGTGATGCTGCTGTTCGTCGCCTACCAGCTCTGGTACACGAACCTGCTGGCGCAGTGGACGGCGGACGGCGCCGCCGGCTCGCTCCAGCAGACCTGGCAGCGGGAGCCGGCCGGGTCCGCGGCCGCCGGGGCGGCGCCGCCGCCGGTGACGGCCTTCGAGCCGGGGCAGGGCTTCGCGATCCTGTACATCCCGAAGCTGGACGTGAAGGTGCCGGTCGCGGAGGGCATCAGCAAGCCGAAGGTGCTGGACCGGGGGATGGTCGGCCACTACGGCGAGGGCGCGCTGAAGACGGCGATGCCGGCGGACGAGCAGGGCAACTTCGCGGTGGCGGGCCACCGCAACACCCACGGGGAACCCTTCCGCTACATCAACAAGCTGGTGCCGGGGGACCCCGTCGTGGTGGAGACCCGGGACGCGTACTACACGTACGAGACGACCTCGACGCTGGCGCAGACCCCGCCGACGAACGTGTCGGTGATCAAACCGGTGCCGGAGGGCTCGGGGTTCACCGCGCCCGGCCGGTACATCACACTGACCACTTGCACGCCCGAGTTCACCAGCACCTATCGGATGATCGTATGGGGCAGGATGACCGATGAACGCCCCCGCAGCCAGGGCCCGCCGCCCGCACTGACCAGCCCGTAGCCGCCGCCCTAAGGACGAATCAGCAGTGTCTCGTTCCCGCCGCAGCGCCGCGGCCCCGCCGGCCGGTGGCCGTAGCCTGCTCGCCGGGTTCCTGAGCCTGCTGGGCGAGGTCCTGATCACGGTGGGCCTGGTGCTGGCCCTGTTCGTGGCGTACTCGCTGTGGTGGACGAACGTCCTCGCGGACCGGCAGGCGTCGGCGCGGAGCGACGAGATCCGCGAGCAGTGGCAGACGGCCCCGGCGCCGGCCGCGGAGCCGGGCGCGCTGGACGTCCAGGGCGGGATCGGGTTCCTGCACGTCCCGGCGATGAAGAACGGCGAGGTGCTGGTCAAGAAGGGCACCGACCCGGACGTCCTCGACGACGGCGTGGCGGGCTACTACACGGAGCCGGTGAAGTCGGCGCTGCCGTGGGACGCGAAGGGCAACTTCTCGCTCGCGGCGCACCGGGACGGGCACGGTGCGAAGTTCCACAACATCGACAAGGTGAGGAACGGCGACGCGATCGTCTTCGAGACGCGGGACACCTGGTACGTGTACAAGGTCTTCGCGGAGCTGCGGCAGACGTCGAAGTACAACACGGACGTGATCAACCCGGTCCCGAAGGACTCGGGCAAGACGACCGCGGGCCGCTACATCACGCTGACGACGTGCACGCCGGTGTACACGTCGAAGTACCGGTACATCGTGTGGGGCGAGTTCGTACGGGCGGAGAAGGTGGACGGGAAGCGGACACCGCCGGTGGAGCTGCGGTAGAAGTCTTTCCAAGCTGCGGGACGCAGCTTAGAAAGACCGCAGCACCTGGAGCTGCACTCCCGCGCTCCAGGCCTCCAGGAGGCCCCTGTGGACGGCTGTGACGCCTCCCTGGGCGGCGATGGCCAGGGATTCCCGGGTGAAGGCGCACGTGGCCACGTAGAGGGCCACGTCGGCCTGGTGGAGGACCTTCGAGGCGCCGAGGAACTTCTGCATCTCGCCGCTGAGCACGTGGCGGAACGGCGCGAAGTTCTTGCACTGGACGGCGACCGAGCGGCCGTCGGCCGTCTTGGCGGTGATGTCGACCCCGCGGTCGCCGCCGTGCCCGCCGTACAGCACGACGTCGGTGCAGCCGTCGCGCCGCAGCAGCTCGGCGACGTGCTCCTCGAACTCCCGCCAGTTCATGGCGTCGATGGTCCCGATGACCCCGGTGAGGGCCTTCACGTCCTGGCCGCGCTGGAGGCGGCTGAGCTGGATGTCGTGCTCGACGAGCTTCATCTGGATCTGCTGGACGTCCTCCCGGAGGGAGAGCAGCTCCCGGCGGTGTTCGCCGGAGGTCTCGATGAGGACGTTCAGCATCGGTACGACGGTCTTGCCGAGTACGTCGGTGATGCGGCTGTCGATGCGCTCGTCGAGCTCGTCCCAACTGGCCCTGTGGATAAGGTTATCCACAGGGCGCACGCGGACCTCGTACTCGGCGTCGAGAAGGTACGTACGCACCTGACGTGCGACTTTGCTGTCCCGAAGAAGCATTCCTACGTTCAGGATGGCCCGTCGGGGGAATACTGCGAGTGACGATGCCTGTGACTGAATGTAACCGCGTTGCTTAAAGCAACTCAGTTCTGTACCTGTCAAAACCCGGTAGCCGTTGGACTCCAGTTCCCCACGGTGGTCGAGCAGGACGGCGCGAATCACGCTTTCGGCCACCTCGTAGTAGGCCGCCACCATCGCCGTTGTCACGTGCAGCCCGTCCGGCAGCAGTGAGAGCGCCTTCACCTTGTCCAGGACGTGTGTCCGTTCCAGAACGCTCGTGCGCAAGGTCCGGGACTCCAGCAGTACCGATTCGTTGATCATGATCCGTCCCTCCCGGGCGGGGCCCGATGCCCACCCCCATCCGGGCTAACGAATTTCGTACATATGAAGACACGTACGAAATGGGTCCGGCCCCTCTCCGAGGAGAGGGGCCGGACCCGTTCGAGCGAGGGCGGCTACCGGGGCGGGAGCCTAGCGGCGGCCCAGGCCTCCGAAGAGGCCGCCGTCCTGTTGGCCCGCCATCGTCACGACGTCGACGTTCGAGCCCGTGTTGATCGGGCTGCCGGCGGGCGGGTTGGTGCCCATCACGATCGCGTTGTCGTCCGTCGGGCCGGTGATGTTGCCCAGCTTCAGGTTGGCGCGCCGGAGCTCGTCCTTGTACTGGGCCAGCGTCCGGTTGTTCGGCATCGGGACCGTGGTCTGCTGGCTGGCCTTGGCGATGGTCACGTTGACCGTCTTGCCGACCTCCAGCGACTCACCCGGCGCGTACTGCTGCTGGATGATCGTCTTCGGTGCGGCCCCGGGGGACTCGACCTCCGTCGTGCTGCCGAGCTTCAGCCCCGCGGCGACGAGGAGCGCGGACGCCTCCTCCTTGGTCTTGCCCATGAGGCTCGGGACCGTGGCCTTGGAGAGTTCCTTGGCGACCGTCAGCGTGATGACGGTGTTCTTCTCCGCCTCGCCGCCCGCCTTCGGGTTCTGGTCGAGGACCGTCCCGGCGGTGCGCTCGGACTCCTGGGGCTTGCGGTCGACCTGGAAGCCCTTGTCCTTCAGGATCTTCTCGGCCTCTTCGTACTTGGAGCCGAGTACGTCGGGGACCTGGACCTTGGGCGCGCCCGTGGAGACCGTCACCGTGACGGTGGAGTCCTTGTCGACCTTGGTGTCGGGGGCCTTGTCCTGCTTGCAGACGTTGCCCTTGGGCTGGTCGGGGCAAGCCTCGTCCGCGCCCTTGACCACCTTGATGCCGACGTTCTCGCCGCTCTTCTGGGCCTGCTCCAGGGTCTGTCCGACGAGCTTGGGCACGGTCGGCCGGTTGTCGGCGGGGTCGCCCAGGAGGGCGCGGCCGATGAGGATCGCGCCGATGAGGACGAGGAGGCCCGCCGCGACGAGCAGGATGGTGGAGGCCTTGCTCTTCTTCTGGCTCTGGCGGCGGTGCGGGCCCTGGTCGTAGCCGCCGTGGGCCGGGTCGCCGCCGTAGCCGTAGCCGCCGTCGTTGGCGTTCATCGGCGGGAGCATGGAGGTCTGGCCGGCGTCGGTGGTGCGCAGGGCGGTGGTGGGCTGGTCGTAGCCCTGCTGTCCGTAGCCGTGGCCCTGGTCGTGGGGGTAGCCGTAGCCTGCGGCGCCCATGGCGGCGGTGGCGGCGACGGGCTGGCCGTCGAGGCAGGCCTCGATGTCGGCGCGCATCTCGTCGGCGGACTGGTAGCGGTAGTCGGGGTCCTTGACCAGCGCCTTCAGCACGATCGCGTCCATTTCGGGCGTGATCTCGGGGTCGAAGTTCGACGGCGGCTGGGGTTCTTCCCGTACGTGCTGGTAGGCGACGGCGACGGGGGAGTCGCCGACGAACGGGGGTCGGACGCTGAGGAGCTCGTAGAGCAGGCAGCCCGCGGAGTAGAGGTCGGAGCGTGCGTCGACCTGTTCGCCCTTGGCCTGCTCCGGGGAGAGGTACTGGGCGGTGCCGATGACGGCGGCGGTCTGGGTCATGGTCATGCCGGAGTCGCCCATGGCTCGGGCGATGCCGAAGTCCATGACCTTGACCTGGCCGGTGCGGGTGAGCATGACGTTGGCGGGCTTGATGTCGCGGTGGACGATGCCGGCGCGGTGCGAGTACTCGAGGGCCTGGAGGATGCCGATGGTCATTTCCAGGGTGCGCTCGGGCAGCAGTTTGCGGCCGGAGTGCAGGAGTTCGCGGAGGGTGGATCCGTCGACGTACTCCATCACGATGTACGGGATGGAGATGTTGTCGACGTAGTCCTCGCCGGTGTCGTAGACGGCGACGATCGCCGGGTGGTTCAGCGACGCGGCCGATTGGGCCTCGCGCCGGAACCGGGCCTGGAAGGACGGGTCGCGGGCGAGATCGGCGCGCAGGGTCTTGACGGCGACGGTACGGCCGAGCCGGGTGTCGTGGGCGAGGTAGACCTCGGCCATGCCACCGCGGCCGAGCACGTGGCTCAGCTCGTACCGGCCGCCGAGGCGACGCGGCTCTTCCATAACGTGCAGCCCTCTCCGTCAGTCCCGACCGCACCTGTGTGTGGTCCGGCGGTGTGCTGTTCGCGCAAAGGCTACCGGCCGATCGTCCGTGATCGGTTCGTGGCCACAGGCTGATACTGGACCGGTACCGTACGCGCGGATCCGGGCGGGATCAGTGATGTGGATCACTCCGCCGCGGTCCGTCATCAATGGGTCACTCCTGGCTCATCCCGGCCGCTCATCCCTGGGTCTTGAGTACGGCTTCCATGACCGCCTTGGCCACGGGGGCGGCGAGGCCGCCGCCGCTGATGTCCTCGCGGTCCGCTTCGCTGTCCTCGATGACGACGGCGACGGCGACGGGGGAGGAGCCGTCGGGGTTCTCGGCGTAGGAGATGAACCAGGCGTAGGGGCGCTTCTTGTTGCCTTCGCCGTGCTGGGCGGTGCCGGTCTTGCCGCCGACGGTGGTTCCGTTGATCTTGGCCTTGGTGCCGGTGCCGGCATCGACGACGTTGACCATCATCTGCTGGACCTTCTGCGCGTTGGCGGCGGAGAGGGGCCGGCTCATCTCGGTCGGTTCGTGCTTCTCGATGACGTCGAGGTTGGGCGCGGTGAGGTTGTCGACCATGTACGGCTTCATCAGCTTGCCGTCGTTGGCGATCGCGGCGGTGACCATGGCCATCTGGAGCGGGGTGGCGGCGGTGTTGAACTGGCCGATGGCGCTCTGGGCGTTGCCGTCCTTGCCCATGGTCTTGTCGTAGACGCTGGCGAAGGCGCGGACCGGGGTGTCGATCTTGTCGTTGTTGAAGCCGAACTTCTGCGCGGTCTCCACCATCTTGTCGCGCGTCACCTTGTCGCCCATGTTCGCGAAGACGGAGTTGCACGAGATGCGCAGGGCCTCGTTGAGGGAGGCCTTCTCGCAGCCGGTGTGGGAGTTGGGCAGCTGGGTCTTGGTGCCCGGGAGGATGTACGGCTCGGGGGTGTCCGTCGGGGCGTTGATGTCCTGGACGACGCCGTGCTCGAGGGCGGCGGCCGCGGTGACGACCTTGAAGGTGGAGCCCGGCGGGTAGGTCTCGCGCAGGGCGCGGTTGACGAGCTTCTTGTCCTCGCTGTCCTTCAGCTCGTTCCAGGCCTTCCCGTCGGCCGTGGAGTTGCCGGCGAAGCTGGAGGGGTCGTAGGAGGGGGTGGAGACGAGGGCGAGGATGGCGCCGGTGCGCGGGTCGATGGCGGCGACCGCGCCCTTCTTGCTGCCGAGCTTGTCGAAGGCGGCCTTCTGGGCGGCGGGGTTGAGCGTGGTGACGACGTTGCCGCCCTGCTTCTTCTCGCCGGTGAACATGCCGATGGTGCGGTCGAAGAAGAGCCGGTCGTCGTTGCCGGTGAGGATGCCGTCTTCGAGGGATTCGAGCTGGGTGGAGCCGAAGGCCTGGGAGGCGTACCCGGTGACGGGGGCCCACAGGGGGCCGTCCTTGTAGGTGCGCTTGAACTTGTAGTCGCTGCCGTTGGTGACGGCGGAGCCGGTGATCGGTTCGCCGGCGACGATGATGTTGCCGCGTTCGGTGGCGTACTGGGCGATCTGGACCCGGCGGTTCTCCTTGCGCGTGCTGAGTTCCTCGGCCTTGACGTACTGGAGCCAGTTCGTACGGATCAGCAGCGCGAGGACGAGCAGCCCGCAGAACAGCGAGATGCGGCGCAGGGGCTTGTTCATGACGGGCGGACCACCTGGGTCATCTCGGAGTCGGGGGACGGGGCGGGGGCCGGGGCGGGGCGGCGTGCGGTGTCGCTGATCCGGATGAGGACGGCGATGAGGATCCAGTTCGCGAGGACGGAGGAGCCGCCGGACGCGAGGAAGGGCATGGTCATGCCGGTGAGGGGGATGAGGCCCATGACTCCGCCGGCGACGACGAAGATCTGGAGGGCGAAGGCGCCGGAGAGGCCGATGGCGAAGAGCTTGCCGAAGGGGTCGCGGGCGGCGAGGGCGGTGCGGACGCCGCGTTCGATGATGAGCCCGTAGAGCAGGAGGAAGGCCATCACGCCGGTGAGGCCGAGTTCTTCGCCGACGGTGGAGAAGATGAAGTCGGAGTTGGCGGCGAACCCGATGAGGTCGGAGTTGCCCTGGCCCCAGCCGGTGCCGAGTACCCCGCCGGAGCCGAAGCTCATGATCGACTGGGCGATCTGCTCGCAGGCGCCGGCGTCGGCACCGCGGCGCCCCCAGCAGCCGAAGGGGTCCAGCCAGGCGCTCACGCGGGCGCCGACGTGGCTGGAGAAGGAGGCGACCACCACGGCGCCGCCGACCGACATCAGCAGACCGATCACGATCCAGCTGGTCCGCTCGGTGGCCACGTACAGCATGATCACGAACATGCCGAAGAACAGCAGCGAGGAGCCGAGGTCGTTCTCGAAGATCAGGATGAGCAGGCTCATCGCCCAGATCACCAGGATCGGGCCGAGGTCGCGGCCGCGCGGCAGGTAGAGGCCCATGAACCGGCGGGAGGCCAGGGCCAGGGCGTCGCGCTTGACCATCAGGTAGCCGGCGAAGAACACCGCGAGGACGATCTTCGCGAACTCGCCGGGCTGGATGGAGAATCCGGCGACGCGGATCCAGATCTTGGCGCCGAAGACGTCCGCGCCGAGGCCGGGGACGAGCGGCAGGAGGAGCAGCACCAGGGCCGCGACCATCGAGATGTAGGTGAACCGCTGCAGGACGCGGTGGTCCTTGAGGACCAGCAGGACGCCGGAGAACAGGGCGATGGCGAGCGCCGTGTACATCATCTGGCGGGGTGCGGACTCGGTGAAGGCGCCGAAGGAGCGCTTGGCGAGGTTTTGCAGCCGCTCGGACTGGTCCAGGCGCCAGATCAGTACGAGGCCCAGCCCGTTGAGGAGGGTGGCCAAGGGCAGCAGCAGCGGGTCGGCGTACTTGGCGTAGCGGCGTACGACGAGGTGCGCGATCCCGGCGAGGGCGCCGAGGCCGAGGCCGTAGAGCAGCATGCCGGGGGGGAAGCTGCCGGTGATCGCGAGGCCCACGTTGGCGTAGGCGAAGATCGGGATGACCACGGCGAAGGCGAGCAGCACGAGCTCGGTGTTACGCCGGCTCGGCAGCTCGATGGCGCCGATGGTGGTCGTGTTGGTGACAACGCTCATGGTGTGGCGGGCCCCCTGTGCCCGCGAGTGTCTACTGCTTGACGCACAGGCCGACCACTTGCTGCTCCGCGGGAGTCAGTGTGGCGCCCGGTGTCTGGCCCTGTGCTTCGGCCTTGCGGCGTTCTTCGTCCTTCTTGCAGGCGGAGGCCTGGACGCCGAGCTCGTCGATCTTCTCTCGGGCGGCTGTGAGGCTGCCTTCGTTGATGGTGTCCTGGACGAGCTTGCGCTTGAAGGGCGGCAGGTACTTCAGTTCGATGTCGGGGCGGTCGGTCTCCACTTTGGAGAGCTCCAGCGGTCCGAGCTTCTGGCTGATGCCGCGGAAGAGCGCGACGTGTTCGCCCTTCATGCCGACGTAGTACTGGGTCTGGGTCCAGCGCCAGCCGGCGTACAGGCCGCCGCCGATGACGCCGGCGACGAGCAGCAGGGTCAGGGTGCGGGTGGCCCACTTGCGCCCTTTGCCGCGGCGCCTGCGGGGGTGGTCGTAGGTGTCCTCGTAGCCGGTTTCGGCGTCGTAGCCTTCGGCTTCGCCGAAGCTGCCGTATGCGCCGCCGCCCTGGCCCTGGTCGGGGTATCCGTAGCCGGGGGCCTCGCCGCTGCCGGGGGGGCCGAAGGCGCCGGCGGGGGGCGGGGCCTGGCGGCCCAGGCCCGAGGCGCGGCCGGCCGGGGTCTGCATGGCGTTGCCGCCGTCGAAGAGCTGGTGCTGGTTCTCGGCGACCGCGCCGACGACGACGGGGGTGTCGCTGACCTGGGCGGCGAGGGTGTCGCCGCTGTCGGTGTCGAGGACGTCGGCGACGATGCAGGTGATGTTGTCGGGGCCGCCGCCGCGCAGTGCGAGCTGGATCAGGGACTGCACGGTGGCGCGGGGGCCGTGGTAGTCGGCGAGGGTCTCTTCCAGGGTCTGGTGGGAGACGACGCCGGAGAGCCCGTCGGAGCAGATGAGGTAGCGGTCGCCGGCGCGGACCTCGCGGATGGAGAGGTCGGGTTCGACGATGTCGCCGCTGCCCAGCGCGCGCATCAGCAGGGAGCGCTGCGGGTGGGTGGTGGCTTCCTCTTCGGTGATGCGGCCCTCGTCGACGAGGCGCTGCACCCAGGTGTGGTCCTGGGTGATCTGGGTGAGGACGCCGTCGCGCAGCAGGTAGGCGCGGGAGTCGCCGACGTGGACGAGGCCGAGGCGCTGGCCGGTCCACAGCAGGGCGGTCAGGGTGGTGCCCATGCCTTCGAGCTGCGGGTCCTCCTCGACCATGAGGCGCAGCTGGTCGTTGGCGCGCTGCACGGCCGTGGCGAGGGAGGTGAGGATGTCGGAGCCCGGGACGTCGTCGTCGAGCTGCACGAGGGTGGAGATCACCTCGGAGCTGGCGACCTCGCCCGCGGCCTGGCCGCCCATGCCGTCGGCGATCGCGAGGAGACGGGGGCCGGCGTAGCCGGAGTCCTCGTTGCCCTCGCGGATCATGCCCTTGTGCGATCCGGCGGCGAACCGCAGGGACAGACTCATGCGCACCTCGCCGGTCGGCTCCGGGTACAACCGGTCTCGAGCCACACTGCCCACCCTCCGGTCGGGAGCGCGCGGGTGTCCGTGTCCTCGGTGGGACGGATCGCCGCAGCGCGCTCGCTCCGCTCGCTCATTCTCGTACTACTTCCGCAGCTCGATGACGGTCTTGCCGATGCGGATCGGGGCGCCCGGCGGAATGGGCGTCGGGGTGGTCAGCCGCGTCCGGTCGAGATACGTGCCGTTGGTGGACCCGAGATCCTCGACGATCCACTGGCCGTCCCGGTCCGGGTAGATCCTGGCATGGCGGCTGGACGCGTAGTCGTCGTCCAGCACGATCGTGGAGTCGTGGGCGCGGCCCAGCGTGATCGTCTGGCCGGCGAGGGCCACGGTGGTGCCCGTGAGGGTGCCCTCGGAGACGACGAGCTTGGTGGGCGCACCCCGGCGCTGGCGCTGTTGCGGCGGCGCGGATTGCCGGCCGGCCTGCTGCGGGGCGCCGGTGGCGCCGCCGCGGCGGGAGCCGCGTTGGGTCACTCTCGTTCCGAAGA
Source organism: Streptomyces sp. NPDC059874 (assembly GCF_042731135.1). Lineage (NCBI taxonomy): Bacteria > Bacillati > Actinomycetota > Actinomycetes > Kitasatosporales > Streptomycetaceae > Streptomyces > Streptomyces sp. NPDC059874. The sequence goes on along the minus strand of NZ_JBHWJY010000034.1, from coordinate 52,971 downwards.
GGTCGCTGCGGATGACCTGGACGGCCACGATGACGAACAGCCACAGAACGGCCAGGAAACCCAACCGCATGACCGTCAGGGTCAGCTCTGACATTGCCCCCGCTTCACCCTTCGGCTTGCCGGTAAATGATGGTGGTGCTGCCCACGACGATCCGCGAGCCGTCGCGGAGCGTAGCGCGGGTGGTGTGCTGCCCGTCCACCACGATGCCGTTGGTGGACCCGAGATCCTGGATCGTCGAGGGCGTTCCGGTCCGGATCTCACAGTGCCGGCGCGAGACGCCGGGGTCGTCGATCCGCACGTCGGCTTCGGTGCTTCGGCCGAGTACGAGCGTGGGGCGCGAGATCTGGTGGCGGGTGCCGTTGATCTCGATCCAGTGGCGCCGGGGGGCGCCCGTGGTGGGTACGGGGGCCGGTCCGCCTCCGGCCGGCCGGCGCGGGGCGCCCGGGGGCGGTCCGGCGGGCATCGGCGGGGCGGCGACCGGGGGGTAGCCGTAGCCGCCCTGCGGGCCCTGGGGGGCCTGCGGGGGCTGTGCCTGGGAGGTGCTGGAGGCGAGGGTGCGGCTGCGGACCCGGTAGAGGCCGGTGTCGAGGTCGTCGGCCTTCTCCAGGTGGACCTTGATGGGGCCCATGAAGCTGTAGCGCTGCTGCTTGGCGTAGTCGCGGACCAGGCCCGCGAGCTCGTCGCCGAGCTGCCCGGAGTAGGGGCTCAGGCGGTCGTAGTCGCCGGCGCTGAGTTCGACGATGAAGTCGTTGGGGACGACGGTCCGCTCGCGGTTCCAGATGGTGGCGTTGTTGTCGCACTCCCGCTGGAGGGCGCCGGCGATCTCCACCGGCTGGACCTCGGACTTGAAGACCTTGGCGAAGGTGCCGTTCACCAGACCTTCGAGTCGCTGCTCGAACCGCTTCAGGACTCCCATGGGGCACCTCCTCCGTCGTTGTCGCCCTGTACTGCTTACTGATCGTATCCACGCGTGGCGGATTCGGCTGGTTCCCCATCGGTCCTGTGAGGACGAGTGTTGGTCCTCACAAGGGGATCGTAGGGGCGGCCCTAGGACAGTGTCCCGCACCGGGAGCGGAGTGCGGGAGGGGCCGTCCTCGGCGGGGTGCGCGGGTGCGGGAAAAGCGATGTGAATCCACCCCGTCCGACGTGCTAATGTTTCGACGTCGCCAGGGGAACGGCCCGAAAGGGAAGAACCACTGGGACGCTGCTCGGGCGAGTGGCGGAACGGCAGACGCGCTGGCTTCAGGTGCCAGTGTCCTTCGGGACGTGGGGGTTCAAATCCCCCCTCGCCCACATCGACGAAACGGTCGTCATCGCGAAAGCGGTGGCGGCCGTTTCGTGTTGTCGCGGTTGTTCTGGCCCGGAGTGATGTGGGTGTGACGTGGATCCCAGACCGCGGGTCGTGCCGGCGGTCGTTCGACTTTCGTCGAGCGGGGCACGACGAAAGTGGGCAGTCCCGCGGGGGCCGGGTGTCTAGGGTCGGGCCCGTGGATGCGATGGCGAAGGCGCGGGCGGGCTGGGACTGGTTGAAGGGGCCCGAGCCCTGGACGCGGCGGATGCTGGCGGGGGATGTGGCCATCGCCGTCGTGATGGGCGTGCTCGGCCTGGGAGTCGAGGAGCTCGACAAGGGGTCCGGGCTGCGGATGGCGGTGTCCGCGACGGTCGTGGTGGTGCTGACCCTGCTGCGCCGGCGGCTGCCGGGGACCACGCTCGTGGTGGGCTCGGCGCTGGGGGCCGTGCTGCCGGGGTCGTTCCTGGTCACGGTGCTGCTGGGCTGGTCGGCGGGGCGCCGGATCGTGGGGGTGGGCCGCGCGCTGGTCGCGTTCACGCTGGCCTTTCTCGCGGCGGTGGGTCTGAGCGTGTGGGACCAGTGGGCGCAGATGCGGCCGTTGCTGGTGCTGGTGTTCTCCACCCTGGTGTTCCTGGTGGTCACGCTGATGCCGGGCCTGGCCAGCCGGTACTGGTCCCAGCGCCGGACGCTGCTGCGCGCGCTGCAGGAACGCAACGGCCAATTGCTGCGCGAGCGCGCGATGGTCGCCGGTCAGGCGCGGCTGCGCGAGCGGCAGCGGATCGCCCAGGACATGCACGACAGCCTGGGGCACCAGCTGGCGCTGATCTCCGTGCACACGGGTGCGCTGGAGGTCGATCCCAAGTTGACCGACCGTCAGCGCGAGGCGGTGGGCGTGCTGCGGCAGGCCTCGGTGGCGGCGATGCACGAACTGCGCGAGGTCGTCGGGATCCTGCGGGACGGGGTGGAGGCGCCGCCGGCCGTGGAGGAGGCGGCCCAGCCCGCGGCGCGCGGGGTGGCCGGGATCGAGGGGGTCGTGGAGGCCGCGCGGGGCGCGGGTACCGACGTGAGGCTGACCAGGTCGGGGCGGCCGAGGCCGCTGGTCGCGGCCTGTGACCACGCGGCGTACAGGATCGTGCAGGAGGCGCTGACGAACGCGTACAAGCACGCTCCGGGGGCGCCGATCACGGTGGAACTGCGCTACGAGGACGACTCGCTGGTGGTGGAGATCGCCAACGGGCCGGCGGCCGGTCCGGGGGCCGGCGAGGTGGTGTCGGGCGGGCAGGGGCTGACGGGGCTGCGTGAACGGGCGCGGCTGGTGGGCGGGATGGTGCACGCGGGCGTGACCGAGGGCGGCGGGTTCCGGGTGGCCGGCGTGCTGCCGTACGGGGCGGAGCCGGCCGGGGTCGAGGAGCCGGCCGACGACTTCGGGCAGCAGGCCCAGGCGCGTGGGCTGTGGGGCCCCAAGGCTCCCCGGAGCGTGCCGCCGATGGACTGGGACGCGGTGGATCGCGAGTTGGCCGTACGGGTGCGCGGGCGCGGCGGGAGCGTGGCCATGGGCTGCGGGATCGCGTTCGCGGCGGTGGTGCTGCTGGTGATCGTGGCGGGTGTCGGGTTGGCGTTCCTGGTGGGTTCGGTGAACAAGTCGATGATCGACCACGCCGAGTTCGACGCGGTGCGGGTGGGCGAGTCCGAGGAAACGGTGCGCGGCCGGCTGCCCGAAGGGGACAACCTGCTGACGCAGGGGATGGACCGGAAGGGGCCGCCGCGTCCGGACGATTCGAGCTGCCTGGTGCTGCTGTCGACGGAGCCGCAGGAGAATCTCACCACCGACACCGTTTTCCGGTTCTGCTTCAAGGACGGCAAGCTCGTCGACAAGCAGGTCTACGAGGTCAAGCAGTAGGAGCGCGGGTGACAGCCGAAGTGATCAGAGTGGTGATCGCCGACGACGAGCCGCTGATCCGGGCCGGGATCAGGATGATCCTGACCTCGGCACCGGACATCGAGGTCGTCGCGGAGGCGGCGAACGGCCGGGAGGCGGTGGAGCTGGCCCGTTCGCACGCGCCGGACGTGGTGCTGCTGGACATCCAGATGCCGGTGATGGACGGGCTGACCGCGCTGGGGGAGCTGGGGCGGGCCGTGCCGCACGTGCGGGCGCTGATCCTGACCACCTTCGGGGAGAAGGAGAACGTGCTGCGGGCGCTGGGCCAGGGCGGCGCGGGTTTCCTGCTGAAGGACTCGGCGCCGGGCGAGCTGATTGGCGCGGTGCGGGCGGCCGCCGCCGGGGACGCGTACCTTTCGCCGGGGGCGACCCGGCACGTGGTGGACCAGCTGGCGTCGGGGAAGGCCGCCGTGCGCGGCGAGGAGGCCCGACGGCAGGTGGCGGAGCTGAGCGAACGGGAGCGCGGGGTTCTGGCGCTGCTGGGGGAGGGCCTGTCGAACGCGGACGCGGGCCGGCGGCTGCACATGAGCGAGGCGACCGTGAAGACGTACGTGAGCCGGATCCTGGCGAAGCTGGGGTGCGAGAACCGGGTGCAGGCGGCACTGCTGGCCAGGGACGCCGGGCTGTAGATACGGTCAGCCCTTCCGAAGGCGATCAATGTACGGGTGACGGGTGGGGGCGGCGCGGATGGCGGCGGTTGCGGGGCAGCGGATACCGGTGGTGGCGGGCTTCGCCCCGCGGGTGGCGGCCGGCTCGCCCAAGGAGGAGGGCCGGGCGCTGCGCGTCCGCGTGCCGCGGGCGGCGCACGCCCGCTTCGAGGCGCCGGCCGGGCGGCCGGACGCCGTACGGGCGGTGGAGGAGTCCAACGCGGGGCGGGTCGCCGAGCTGACGCCGATAAGGGTGGGCCGGATGGCCGCGAACCCGTTCGCCTTCCTGCGCGGGGCGGCCGGGCTGATGGCTCACGACCTGTCCGGCGGCGCGGTGACCGGCATCGGCACGCAGCTGTGCGGGGACGCGCACGCGGCGAACTTCGGCCTGTACGGGGACGCGCGTGGGCGGCTCGTCATCGACCTGAACGACTTCGACGAGACCGTGTTCGGTCCGTGGGAGTGGGACGTGAAGCGGCTGGCGACCTCGCTGGTGCTGGCCGGGCGGGTGGCCGGCGCCGACGAGGACACCTGCCGGGCGGCCGCGCTGGACGCGGTGGGCGCGTACCGGCGGACCATGCGGCTGCTGGCCAGGCTGCCGGCGCTGGACGCGTGGAACGCCATCGCGGACGAGGAGCTCGTCTCGCACACCGATGCCCGTGATCTGCTGGGCACGCTGGAGCGGGTCTCGCAGAAGGCCCGAAACAACACCTCGGCCCGCTTCGCCGCCAGGTCGACGGAGATCGTCGCGGACGGGGGACGGCCTCGCGGCGGAGTCGCGGGGCGGCGTTTCGTGGACGCTCTGCCGGTGCTGCGCCGGGTCGGGGACGCGGAGGCGGCGGCCGTGGCGGCCTCGCTCGGCCCGTACCTGAACACGCTCCAGGGGGACCGGCTGCCGCTGCTGGCCCGGTACGCGATCCACGACGTGGCCTTCCGCGTGGTGGGGACCGGGAGCGTCGGCACCCGCTCGTACGTGGTGCTGCTGCTGGACCACCGGGGCGAGCCGCTGGTGCTCCAGGTGAAGGAGGCGCGGCCCTCGGTGCTGCTGCCGCACCTGCCGGCCGGTTTCGAGACGGCGCCGGTGGAGCACGAGGGACGCCGCGTGGTCGCCGGGCAGAAGCGGATGCAGGTGGTCTCGGACATCATGCTGGGCTGGACCACGGTGGAGGGCCGGCCGTTCCAGGTGCGGCAGTTCCGCAACCGCAAGGGGAGCGTGGATCCGGCGGCGCTGGCCGTCGACCAGATCGACGACTACGGGCGGATGACCGGGGCCCTGCTGGCCCGGGCGCACGCGCACAGCGCCGATCCGCGACTGCTGGCCGGGTACTGCGGCAAGAACGAGGAGCTGGACGAGGCGATGGCCGCGTTCGCGGTGGCCTACGCGGACCGCACGGAGGCCGACCACGCGGATCTGGTGGCGGCGGTGCGGAGCGGGCGGATCGCGGCGGAGCTGGGCGTCTGACGAGCGCCTCGCGGCGGGCCGCGCGGTCTTGGTGGGGCCCTGCGGTCGGTCGGGGTGCGCTGCGGTCGGGGTGCGCTGCGGGTGGCGGGCTGTGCGGGGCGATGCCGGGCAGGGCGGCTGGTGCGGCGCCGGGGCCCGAGCGGGACGGGCTGCGCGAAGCCCGGTCCCGTCCAGCCCCCGGGGACGTGGGGCGGTGCCCCGCCGGGGTGTCGCCTCGTCCTCGCGCACTGAGGCACCGCTGCGACAGGTGAGGGTGGTGCGCGCTCGTCCTGCGGGGACACCCCGCCGTGTCCCCGCCCCGCGGACGCTCTCCGGCGGATGTTTCACGTGAAACATGGCCCCGGCGTCGGGGGCCGTAGGCTGGCCGGGTGAGTGAGCACACCGAGCAGCCTGAGCAGACCGCCGACGAGCGGCCCGAGGCGCGGCTGGAGCGGGCCGTGCGGGCCGCCGAGCAGGCGCTGATCGAGTTCGAGATCGCGGTGGAGACCTTCCGGGTGGAGGTGGAGAACTTCTCCCGCCTGCACCACCAGAAGCTCGGCCCGATGTACGCGCGGCTCGACGAACTGGACGCGCTGATCGCCGAGGCGAAGGCAGCCCGCACCGGGGACCCCGAGGACTTGCGGCGGGCGCGGGACGCGCGCTCGCTGGTCATGCCTATGCCCGGGGTGGACGAGCTGTTCCACGACTGGATAGGCTCGGAGGGGATCGCCGACGACGCGGGCGCGATGCTCACCGATCAGTCCGTGCGGCCGCCGGAGCGGGTGCGGCCGACGGAGGAGGTGCGCCGCCTCTACCGCGAGCTGGTCCGCCAGGCCCATCCGGACCTCGCCCAGGACGAGGCCGAGCGGGAGCGGCGCGACGCGTTCATCGCGCGGGTCAACGCGGCGTACGGGCGGGGTGAGGAGAAGCTGCTGCGCGAGCTGGCCGAGGAGTGGGCGGCCGGGCCCGTGCCGGAGGCGGCGGCGCCGAGCGAGAGCGAGGAGCTGTACGCCCGGCTGGAGTGGCTCTCGCAGCGCAAGGAGCTGCTGGCGCTCGTGGCCAAGGAGCTGGAGGACAGTGCGATCGGTTCCATGCTGAGGATGGCTCCGGACGACCCGGACCGGCTGCTGGAGGAGATCGCGGAGCAGCTGCTCGCGCAGGTTTCCGAGCGGGAAGCGGAGCTGGCCGGGGCGCTCGCCGCGGAGTGAGTGGGCCGGTCCCGTTGCCGGGTGCCGGGTGCCGGGTGCCGGGTGCCGGGTGCGGGGTGCGGGGTGCGGGGTGCCGGGTGCGGCGCCGTTGCGCGAGCGGACCCGGGCTGCGCCCGGGCTTTCGGGGCTCCGCCCCGGACCCCGCGCCTCAAACGCCGGCGGGGCTGGATTGGTCCCCGCGCCTCAAGCCCCGGCGGGGCTGGATTGGTCCCCGCGCCTCAAGCCCCGGCGGGGCTGGATTGGTCCCCGCGCCTCAAACCCCGGCGGGGCTGGATTGGTCCCCGCGCCTCAAGCCCCGGCGGGGTTGGATTGTTGCCCGCGCCTCACGCGCCGGCGGGGTTGGATTGTTGCCCGCGCCTCACGCGCCGGCGGGGTTGAGTTTGCCCGGTCGGATAGGTTGGGAGTCGGATCTGTGATGAGAGAAGGCGACGTATGAACTTCGGACCGCTTCCCTCGGTGGACGCCGCCGCGGTGCCCTCCGAAGGCTTTGTCCTGGACGTCCGTGAGGACGACGAATGGGCGGCCGGGCACGTCGAGGGTGCGCTGCACATCCCGATGAGCGACTTCGTGGCTCGCTTCGGTGAGCTGACGGAGGCAATCGAGGACGGCCGCCGGGTGCACGTGATGTGCCGGGTGGGCGGGCGTTCCGCGCAGGTCACCCAGTACCTGGTGCGCCAGGAGATCGACGCCGTGAACATCGACGGCGGGATGCAGGCATGGGAACGTGCCGGGCGCCCGATGGTGACGGAGAGCGGGAACCCGGCCTTCGTGCTCTAGGCGAGGGGATGGGCGGCCAGCAGGTCGCCCAGGGCTTCCTCGTGCGCTGCCGCGGGGCCGAGCTGGAGTTCCAGCTGCTTGGCCCACGCGTGGTAGCGGTGCAGCGGGTAGTCGGTGTCGGCGCCGAAGCCGCCGTGCAGGTGCTGGGCGGTCTGTACGACCCGGCGTACGCCTTCCGAGGCCCAGATCTTGGCGACCGCGACGTCACCGGAGCTCGGCAGCGGGCCGCCCGCGCCGGCGGTCGCCGCGTCGAGCCGCCAGGCGGCCTGCCAGAGGGTGACCTCCATGGCGCGCAGGTCGATGTACCGGTCCGCGGCCTGGACGGCGACGGCCTGGAAGGTGGCCACCGGGAAGCCGAACTGCTCGCGTTTGCTGGTGTATTGGCTGGTCATGGCGAGGACGCCCTCGCCGAGCCCGAGGGCGAGGGCGCAGGTCCCGGTGGCGAGGAGCTGGCGCAGCCGCTCCCAGGCGGCCGCGGTGTCGATGAGGTGCGTCGCGGCCACCCGTACGCCGTCCAGGGTGAGTTCGGCGAACCGCTCCCCGTTGGTGGAGACCTGTTCGGCGAGGGTGAGGCCGCAGGCGGTGCGCGCGACGAACGCGAGGACGGCTTCGCCTTCGCCGGTGTGGGCGGGTACGGCGATCCAGTCGGCGCTCTGGGCCCAGGGGACGGCGGTCTGGGTGCCGTCCAGGGTCCACCCGGTGCCGTCCGGGCGGGCGGTGACGGCGAGTTCGGCCGGGTCGTGGCCGGAGCGGCCGTGCGCGGCGACGGTCAGGACGAGCGTGCCGCGCGCGGCGCCGGGCAGCAGGGCGGCGGCCAGTTCGGGGCTGCCGTGGGCCTGGACGGCCATGGCGGTGGCGCAGTGCTCCAGCAGGGGCACCCGGGCCAGGACCTTGGCCGCCTCGCGCAGCACCAGGCACAGGGCGATGGCGTCCAGGCCGGCGCCGCCGTGCTCCTCGGCGAGGACCAGGCCCAGCAGGTCGGAGCCGGCGAGCTTGGCCCACAGCGGTCGGTCGAAGTCGTCGGCGACGGCCCCGGGGGTGAGCGCGGGGCTGGGCACGCCGTCGGCCGCGACGTCCGCGAACACGGCCCTCGCCGCTTCGACGGCCGCCTGCTGCTCCTCGGTGAAGGTGAAGTCCACTGCCTGTCCTCCCGTGCGCGCACCGGATCCCGTTCGGTCTGACGGTGCGTCAAGATAGAACAGGTTCCTGTAATTGCACAGGGGGCCGGGCGCCTCGCCTCAGCGGTCGAAGTCGATCTCCACTTCCTCCGTCACCGCGTGCGACTGGCAGGCCAGCACGAAACCGGCCTCCGTCTCCTCGGACTCCAGCGCGAAGTTCCGCTCCATCGTGACCTCGCCCGACACCACGAACGCCCGGCAGGTGCCGCAGACGCCGCCCTTGCAGGCGTACGGGGCGTCCGCGCGGTTGCGGAGCACCGCGTCCAGCAGGGACTCGCCGTCCTGGACCGGCCAGGTGCCGGAGCGGCCGTCGAGGCGGGCGGTGACCCGCACGTGGGACGCGGCCGTCGAAGCCGTGCGCACCGGGGCCGGGGCGGTGTCCTCGACGTGGAAGATCTCCTCGTGCACCCGGGTCCGGACGACTCCCAGCGCGGCCAGGGCCCGCTCCGCGCCCTGCACCAGGCCGTAGGGGCCGCACAGGAACCAGCCCGTCACCTCCGCCACCGGCAGCAGCGCGGGCAGCAGGGCCGCCAGGCGCTCCTCGTCGAGCCGGCCCGAGGGCAGCCCGGCCTCCTGCTCCTCGCGGGAGAGGACCGTCACCAGCTGGAAGCGGGCCGGGTAGCGGTCCTTGAGGTCGGCGACCTCCTCCAGGAACATCGTCGACGCCGCCGTGCGGTCGCTGCGTACGAGACAGAACCGGGCGTCGGGGCGCGCGGCCAGCAGCGAGGCGGCGATCGACAGCACCGGGGTGATGCCGCTGCCGCCGACGATCGCCGCGTAGTGCCCCGCGGCCGGGGCGGCGGTCGGCTCCAGCACGAACCGGCCGGCCGGGACCATCACGTCCAGCACGTCCCCGGCGACGATCTCCTTGTGCGCGAACGTGGAGAACTCGCCGCCCTCCACCAGCCGCACGCCGACCCGCAGCAGCTCCGGACCCGGACCGGCCGGCGCCGGGGCGGGGGAGCAGATCGAGTAGGTGCGCCGGATCTCCGCGGTTCCCTCGGGGGCGGTGCGGCGCAGGGTCAGGTGCTGGCCGGGGGCGTGCCGGTAGTCCTCGCGCAGTTCCTCGGGAACCCGCAGGGTCAGGGCCACCGAGTCGTCGGTGAGCCGGTCGACTGCCGCCACCGTCAGCGGGTGGAACGCGCCGTGGCGGGGTGCGGCCATCTACAGCTCCTTGAAGTGGTCGAACGGTTCGCGGCAGGCGACGCAGCGGCGCAGCGCCTTGCACGCGGTGGAGGAGAACCGGCTGAGCAGTTCGGTGTCGGTCGATCCGCAGTTCGGGCAGCGGACGGACAGGGTGAGCGGGACCGGCCCGCCGGCCGCGTGCGGCCGGGGCGGGGCGATGCCGAACTCGGCGAGCTTGCGGCGGCCCTCGGCGCTGATGTCGTCGGTGGACCAGGCGGGGGACAGCACGGTGGTCACCCGGACCTCGGGTATGCCGTGACCGGTCAGGACCCGCTCGATGTCGGCGGACATGGCCTCGATGGCCGGGCAGCCGGTGTAGGTGGGGGTGAGGGTGACCTCGGCGTGGCCGTCCTCGTGCATCCGCACCCCGCGCACCACGCCGAGCTCCCCGAGGGTGAGCACGGGCAGTTCGGGGTCGGGCACGGAGCCGGCCAGCTCGGCCAGTTCCGCCTCCAGTCGGCTCGTCCCGGTGTCGGTCACCATGACGCCCCCGGATGGCTGCGGTGCAGGTGCTGCATCTCGGCGAGCATCCGGCCGAAGGGCTCAGTGTGCAGGCCCTGGCGCCCGGCGCCGGCCGCCCAGGCCCCGGTGCGGGGCCCTTCTGGCAGGGCGAGCCCGGCCCGCACCAGTACGTCGCCCACCGCGGCCAGCCAGCGCTGTTCCAGGGCGTCCCAGTCCACGCCGTCGAGCCCCTCGACCGGCTGGAACATCTCGCCGGTGAACTTCCACAGCGCGGCCAGCGCGGCCCGGATGCGAGCGTGGCTCTCCTCCGTGCCGTCGCCGAGCCGCAGGGTCCACTGCTCGGCGTGGTCGCGGTGGTACGCGGTCTCCTTGACGGCCTTGGCCGCCAGCGGCGCGAACGGGCCGTCGCCGCGCGCCAGTTCCCCGTACAGCTCGTGCTGGTAGAAGGAGAAGAAGAGCTGGCGGGCGATGGTGTGCGCGAAGTCGCCGTTCGGCTGCTCGACCAGCTGGAGGTTGCGGAAGGCGCGCTCCTCGCGCAGGAACGCCAGCTCGTCCTCGTCCCCGGCCATGGACAGCAGGATGCGGGCCTGGCCGAGCAGGTCGAGGGCGATGTTGGCGAGGGCGACCTCCTCCTCCAGGACGGGGGCGTGCCCGGCCCATTCACCGAGACGGTGGGAAAGGATCAGCGCGTCGTCGCCCAGGGCGAGGGCGGCCGACATGGTGACATCGGTGCTGGTCACAGGTGGCTCACCCCCTCCGGGATGTCGTAGAAGGTGGGGTGCCGGTACGGCTTGTCGGCGGACGGGGCGAAGAAGGGGTCGCGCTCGTCCGGCGAGGAGGCGGTTATCTCCGTGGAGGGCACCACCCAGATGGAGATGCCCTCGCCGCGCCGGGTGTACAGGTCGCGGGCGTTGCGCAGGGCCATCTCCGCGTCGGGGGCGTGCAGGCTTCCCGCGTGCGTGTGCGAGAGGCCTCGCCGCGAGCGCACGAACACCTCCCACAGGGGCCAGTTCTGCGTCATACCCGTGCCTCCACGTCGTTCTTTGCGTTCTCTGCGTTCTTCGCGGCAGCGTTCGCCGCTTGCTTTTCCGCGTACGCCGCGGCCGCGTCGCGCACCCAGGCGCCTTCCTCGTGCGCCGTGCGCCGCTGGCTCAGCCGCTGCTCGTTGCAGGGGCCGTTGCCCTTGAGCACGTCCCAGAACTCGGCCCAGTCGATGGCACCGAAGTCGTGGTGCCCGCGCTCCTCGTTCCACTTGAGGTCCGGGTCGGGCAGGGTCAGGCCCAGGGCCTCCGCCTGCGGGACGGCGATGTCCACGAACCGCTGGCGCAGCTCGTCGTTGGAGTGCCGCTTGATCCGCCAGGCCATCGACTGCGCCGAATGCGACGACTCGTCGTCCGGCGGGCCGAACATCATCAGGGAGGGCCACCACCAGCGGTCCACCGCGTCCTGCGCCATCGCGTGCTGGGCCTCGGTGCCCTTGGAGAGGGCCATGAGCAGCTCGAAACCCTGCCGCTGGTGGAAGGACTCCTCCTTGCAGATCCGGACCATGGCGCGCGCGTAGGGCCCGTAGGAGCAGCGGCAGATCGGCACCTGGTTGGTGATCGCCGCGCCGTCCACGAGCCAGCCGATGGCGCCGACGTCCGCCCAGGTCAGGGTGGGGTAGTTGAAGATCGACGAGTACTTCTGCTTGCCCGCGTGGAGCATGTCGAGCAGCTCGTCGCGGCTGGTGCCGAGGGTCTCCGCCGCGCTGTAGAGGTACAGCCCGTGGCCCGCCTCGTCCTGGACCTTGGCCATCAGGATGGCCTTGCGGCGCAGCGAGGGGGCGCGGGTGATCCAGTTCGCCTCCGGCTGCATGCCGATGATCTCGGAGTGGGCGTGCTGGGCCATCTGGCGGACCAGGGTCGCGCGGTACGCCTCGGGCATCCAGTCGCGCGGTTCCACGCGCTCCTCCGCCGCAACGGCCGCGTCGAACGCCGCCGCGAGCTGTGCGCTCATGTCCGGATCTGTCTCCGGGGTCACTGCCACCATCCCGGCCCCTCGTCAGTGTCTGCCTTTATGGCTCTGCCATCCGCCCGACCGACCGATCGTTCGGTTCATGCTCTTCAATGGTGAGACGGCGGCCCGTAGGGTGTCAACCTCTGTGGTCAACCCTGTGGACGCCGGACGATCGGGGCGGGATGGATTCGTACGAGCACGAGAGCGCCGAAGGGGCCGCCGCACCGCCCGGCGAGCCGCCCGTTCCGGCACTCGTCCCGGCACCCGTCACGTCACCCGTTCCAGTGCCCCCGCGGGCGGCCGGGATCGCCGGACTGCCCACCCCGTACCGGATCCTCACCGCCCTCGCCCTGGGGGCCGTGGCCGTGGCCGCCTGTACCCACCTCGCGCTGGTCTTCCTGCACGTCGCCCCGTCCAACACGGTGAGCAAGCAGCACGCGGACACGATCGACGGCTGGATCTACCCCGAGTTCGAACAGAACTGGAAGCTCTTCGCGCCCAACCCGCTCCAACAGAACATCTCCGTGGAGGTGCGCGCCCAGGTGCGGACCGCCGACGGGGAACTCGTCACCACCGACTGGCGCGACCTGAGCGCCGAGGACGGCGCGGCCATCCGGCACAGCCTGCTGCCGAGCCACACCGAGCAGAACGAGCTCCGCAGGGCGTGGGACTTCTTCACCGGCTCCCACGACGAGGAGAACGAGCCGAACGGCGAGCGCGGCGAGCTGTCCGAGCAGTACCTGCGGCGGATCGCGGTGGACCGGCTGACCCCGGACCACGTGGACGCCGCGGGCGGACGGCTGCTGCGGGTCCAGCTGCGTTCGGCGACGACGGCGGTCGCCGCGCCGAAGTGGAGCGACGAGACCACCGACACCCAGACGTACTACCGGGAGCTGCCGTGGTGGACCGTGTGAGAGCCGGTCTGGCGAGGGCGCTGGAGCAGGTCACGGGGCGGGCGCTGGGCCCGTACCAGAGCGCCGTGGTGCGCATCGGCTTCGCCGGGACGTGGCTCTTCTTCCTGCTGCGGGAGTTCCCGAACCGCGCCGAGCTGTACGGGCCGGACGGGCCGTGGAGCTGGGAGCTCGCCGACCGGCTGACCGCCTCCAACGGCGCCTTCAGCGTGCTGATGTGGTCCGACTCGACGGTGTGGTTCGAGATCGTCTACGCGGTCGCCGTACTGGCGAGCGTCGCGCTGCTGCTGGGCTGGCGGACCAGGGCCGTGTCGGTCGTGTTCATGGTCGGGGTGCTCTCGCTGCAGAACCGCAGCGTGTTCATGGGCGACGGCGGCGACAACGTCATCCACCTGATGGCGATCTACCTGGTACTGACCCGCTGCGCGCAGGTGTGGTCGCTGGACGCGCGCAGGGCCCGGCGGGGGTCCTCCGCCGCGGCCGGGGCGGCCGGGCCGGTGCTGTGGGCCGTGCTGGGGGCGGTGTACGCGTACGGGGCGGCGACCGGGCGGTTCAGCGCGGGCTGGCTGGCGGCGTTCGCGGTGGTGTGGGTGCTGTGCGGGCTGTGGTGGCTGGTGGACCGCCATGAGCCGGAGGGGGACCGGCGGGCCGCCCTGGACGTGCTGGCCAACCTGCTGCACAACGCGGGGATGCTGGTGATCATGGCGGAGGTCTGCCTGATCTACGCCACGGCGGGCTGGTACAAGATCCAGGGCTCGCGCTGGCAGGACGGGACGGCCCTGTACTACCCGCTGGGGCTGGACTACTTCACGCCGTGGCCGGGGCTGTCGGGGGTGCTGGCGGGCAGCGGGACGGTGGTGATGCTGCTGACGTACGGGACGGTGGCGGTGCAGGTCGCCTTTCCGTTCACGCTGTTCAACCGGCGGATCAAGAACGTGCTGCTCGGGGTGATGATGCTGGAGCACGCGGGGATCGCGGTGCTGTTGGGGCTGCCGTTCTTTTCTTTGGCGATGATCGCCGCCGATGCGGTGTTTCTGCCGACGGGGTTTCTGGTGTGGGTGGGGGCCCGGGTCGCTGCGCGGGTGGCTGCGCGGCGGCGGGTTGCGGAGCCGGCCGTGGCCGCCGTGGCCGCCGTGGAGGCGGCGCCTGGCCCGGCCGGCCGCTGAGCCGTGCCCTGCGGGGCCTGTCCCCTACCCGCCCTTCCACCGTTCCCTGGGGCTCCGCCCCAGACCCCGCGCCTCAAACGCCGGCGAGGCTGAATGGGTGGGGCTCCGCCCGGGTCCGGGCAGCGCCCGGGGAACGGTGGAAGGGTGGGGCGGGGAGAAGCCCCGCGCAGCGGTATACCCGGCGGGGCGGGGAGAGGGCCCGTGCGGCGGCTGGTGTGGGGTCGGACCGTAGGGTCGGGGGTATGAGTGACCAGCAGAGCCCCGAGGAGACCGTGCGGCAGTGGCAGGAGGCCGCCCAGGCGGGGGATCTCGTGTTGCTCGACGGGTTTCACGCGCTGAAGCACGCCCTGCGGTTCGGGGCCGACGTGCGGATGGTCGTCGCCGACGAGCCGGACGCCGTACGGGGCCTCGCCCGCGAGTTGGCTCCGGATGTCGAGGAGGACGTGGCCCGGCTCGTGCGGCCGGCTCCGCTGAAGAAGTTCCTGCCCCGCGTGCACCCCACCGGGGTCGCCGCGCTCGCCCTGCGGCCCGACCGGGCGCAGGGCATCGCGGGGCTGGGCCGGATGCCGCGGAGCGCGCCGATCGTCGTGCTCGACAACCCCCGCAACCTCGGCAACGTCGGTGCCGTCGTCCGGCTCGCCGCCGGCTTCGGCGCCACCGGCGTCGTGACCCGGGGCGATCTCGACCCCTGGCACCCGAATGTGGTCCGGGCCGGGGCCGGGCTGCACTACGCCACGACGGTGGAGCGGCTGGAGCTGGACGAGCTGCCGCCCGGGCCGCTCTACGCGCTCGACCCGGAGGGTGAGGACATCCGTGCCCTCACCCTCCCCGACGACGCCCTGCTCGCCTTCGGCTCGGAACGCCACGGGATCTCGCCCGAGCTGCGCGCCCGCGCCGACCACCTGGTGTCCCTGCCGATGCGACCGCAGGTCTCCAGCTACAACCTGGCGACGAGTGTCGCCATGGCCCTGTTCCACTGGGGTGGGCCGAACGCCGCCGACTAGGCCTGGCGGCGGACCTCCACCACGCGGAAGCGGTTCGAGACGAACGCGCCGTCGCAGAGCGCCGCGTTGGCCGCCGGGTTGCCGCCCGAGCCGTGGAAGTCGGAGAAGGCCGCGGTCTGATTGACGAAGACCCCGCCGGTCAGGTTCAGCGAGAGCTGCGCGGACTCCTCCAGGCAGACCTCCTCGATCGCCCGCTCGGTGTCCGGGGAGGTGGTGTAGGCGCCCACCGTCATCGCGCCCTTCTCGCGGACCGTCCGACGGAGGAGGTCGAGGGCGTCCGTGGTGGAGTCCACGGCCACCGCGAAGGAGACCGGGCCGAAGCACTCCGAGAGGTAGGGCGCCTCCGGGTCCGGCTTGGCGGCGTCCAGCTTGACCATCACCGGCGTGCGGACCACCGCGTCCGGGAACTCGGGGTTCGCGACCTCGCGGGAGGGCAGCGCGACCTCGCCGAGGGCGGCCGCCGCCTCCAGGCGGGCCTTGACGTCCGGGTTGACCAGCGCGCCGAGCAGCGCGTTGGCCCGGGCGTCGTCGCCCAGCAGGCCGCCGACGGAGGCCGCGAGGTCGGCGACGACCTCGTCGTACGTCTTGTGGCCCGCATCGGTGTCGATGCCGTCGCGCGGGATCAGCAGGTTCTGCGGGGTGGTGCACATCTGGCCGCTGTAGAGGGAGAGCGAGAAGGCCAGGTTGGACAGCATGCCCTTGTAGTTGTCGGTGGAGTCGATGACGACGGTGTTGACGCCCGCCTTCTCCGTGTAGACCTGCGCCTGGCGGGCGTTGGCCTCCAGCCAGTCGCCGAACTCCGTCGACCCGGTGTAGTCGATCAACTTGATCTCGGGGCGGACGGCGAGGGCCTTGGCGATGCCTTCGCCCGGGCGCTCGACGGCGAGGGCCACCAGGTTCGGGTCGAAGCCGGTCTCGGCGAGGACCTCGCGGGCCACCTTGACCGTGAGCGCCAGCGGGAGGACGGCGCGGGGGTGCGGCTTGACCAGCACCGGGTTGCCCGTGGCCAGGGAGGCGAACAGGCCCGGGTAGCCGTTCCACGTCGGGAAGGTGTTGCAGCCGATCATCAGGGAGATGCCGCGCGGGACCGCGGTGAAGGTCTTGCCGAGCTCCAGCGGGTCCTTCTTGCCCTGCGGCTTCGACCAGTCGGCCTGCCCCGGGACCCGGGTCTGCTCCTCGTACGCGTAGGCGACCGCCTCCAGGCCGCGGTCCTGCGCGTGGGGGCCGCCCGCCTGGAACGCCATCATGAAGGCCTGGCCGCTGGTGTGCATGACCGCGTGCGCGAACTCGTGCGTGCGGGCGGAGATGCGCGACAGGATCTCGATGCAGACCAGGGCGCGCGCCTCGGGGCCCGCGTCGCGCCAGGCGGCCATGCCGGCCTTCATCGCGGGCAGCAGTACGTCCATGTCCGCGTGCGGGTACTCCACGCCGAGCGCCGGGCCGTACGGGGACACCTCGCCGCCGGTCCAGCCGTCGGTGCCGGGCTGGTCCAGCTCGAAGCGGGTGCCGTCGAGGGCCTTGAAGGCCGCGAGCCCGTCGGCGGGGGCGGTCTCGCCGTACGCCTTGGGGTGCTCGGGGTGCGGGGACCAGTAGGCGCGGCTGCGGATCGCGGACAGGGCCTGGTCCAGGGTGGGCCGGTGCCTGTCGGAGAGCGCGGACAGCTGGGGGACGGTGAGCTCGGCGGCCATCAGGGACCAACTCCTCGTTGAGCCGGGCGAAGGAGAGCAGACTGGAGTTAGAGTAACCGAACGATCGGTCGGGACAAGAGGGCCCGGCAGACCTGTGGATAAGTCGGTGCGGGAGGATCAGGACATGACAGCAATCGAGCGGTCCCGCACAGTGGCGGTCATCGGCGCGGGAACCATGGGGCAGGGCATCGCCCAGGTCGCCCTTCTCGCAGGTCACCGCGTGCTGATCTACGACATCGACGCCTCCCTCGCCGCCGACGGGGTCTCCTTCGTGCAGGACCGCGTCGAGCGGATGGCCGCCAAGGGGCGCCTCGATCGGGCCGAGGCCGAGGACGCGATCGGCCGAATCGATTCGGCGGCCGCCCTCGCGGACCTCGGCGACTGCGCCCTCGTCGTCGAGGCGGTCGTCGAGAACGTCGGAGTCAAGAGCGCGCTCTTCAAGGCGCTCGAAGAGGTGGTTTCGCCGGACGCGTTGCTGGCCACCAACACCTCCTCCCTCTCCGTCACCGAGCTCGCCGCCGGTCTCGCGCACCCGGGCCGCTTCCTC
The DNA here is from genome assembly GCF_042731135.1 of Streptomyces sp. NPDC059874. Lineage (NCBI taxonomy): Bacteria > Bacillati > Actinomycetota > Actinomycetes > Kitasatosporales > Streptomycetaceae > Streptomyces > Streptomyces sp. NPDC059874. The sequence goes on along the minus strand of NZ_JBHWJY010000034.1, from coordinate 35,531 downwards.
GGCCTGCACTTCTTCAACCCGGCGCCGCTGCTCCCGCTCGTCGAGGTGGTCAGCGGATTCGCGACCGACCCGGCCGCCGCCGACCGCGCGTACCGCACCGTCCTCGGCTGGGGGAAGACCCCGGTCCGCTGCGCCGACACCCCCGGCTTCATCGTCAACCGGATCGCCCGCCCCTTCTACGCCGAGGCCTTCGCGGTGTACGAGGAGCAGGGCGCCGACCCGGCCACCATCGACGCCGTGCTCCGCGAGAGCGGCGGCTTCAAGATGGGCCCGTTCCAGCTGACCGACCTGATCGGCCAGGACGTCAACGAGGCCGTGACCCGCTCGGTGTGGGAGTCCTTCTTCCGCAGCCCCAAGTTCACACCGTCCCTCGCTCAGCGCCGGCTGGTCCAGTCGGGCCGCCTCGGCCGCAAGTCGGGGCACGGCTGGTACCCGTACGGCCCGGACGCGCAGGTGCCCGGCCCGCACACCGCCGGCCCCGAGGACGCCCCGGAGAAGGTCACCGTCGTCGGCGACCTGGGGCCCGCGGCGGAGCTGACCGACCTCCTGGAGGAGGCCGGGATCGCGGTCACGGCCACCGGGAGCGGAGGCCCGTACATCCAGCTGCCCGGCGAGGGCCAGCTGGTCCTCGCGGACGGCAAGACCTCCGTGGAGTTCGCGGACGTCGTCTACTTCGACCTCGCGCTCGACTACCGGGCGGCCACCCGGATCGCGCTCTCCGCCAGCGCGGACACCAGCGAGCGGACCCTCGCCGAGGCGATCGGCCTCTTCCAGCGGCTCGGCAAGAAGGTCTCCGTCATCGGCGACGTCCCCGGCATGATCGTCGCCCGGACCGTCGCGATGCTGATCGACCTGACGGCCGACGCGGTCGCGCGCGGCGTCGCCTCCGCCGAGGACATCGACACGGCGATGCGGCTCGGGGTCAACTACCCCGTGGGCCCGGCCGAATGGCACGACCGGCTCGGCCGGGACTGGGCGTACGACCTGCTGCACCACCTCGACGAGCGCTGTCCCGGCGGCCGGTACGCGCCCTCGCTCGCCCTGTTCAAGCTGGGCTACGAGGCGGGCGAGGACGAGGGCGGCGAGGGCGACGACGGCGAGACGGCGGACGATTCGGGGGAGACTGAATGACCACGGCCAAGCGGGACACGTACACACCCGAGACGCTGTTGTCCGTCGCCGTCCAGGTCTTCAACGAGCGCGGCTACGACGGCACCTCGATGGAGCACCTCTCCAAGGCCGCCGGCATCTCCAAGTCCTCGATCTACCACCACGTCACGGGCAAGGAGGAGCTGCTGCGGCGGGCCGTCAGCCGGGCCCTCGACGGGCTCTTCGCGATCCTGGAGGAGCCGGGAGCCATACGGGGCCGCGCGGTCGAGCGCGTCGAGTACGTCACGCGCCGGACGGTCGAGGTCCTGGTCTCGGAGCTGCCGTACGTGACGCTGCTGCTGCGCGTGCGCGGCAACACCCGCACGGAGCGGTGGGCCCTGGAGCGCCGCCGCGAGTTCGACCACCAGGTGGCGGACCTGCTCAAGGCGGCGGCGGCGGACGGGGACCTGCGCGCGGACGTGGACATCCGGCTCGCCACCCGGCTGCTCTTCGGCATGGTGAACTCCCTGGTCGAGTGGTACCGACCGCACCCGGGCACGAGCCACGCCCAACTCGCCGACGCGGTCGTCCACATGGCCTTCGACGGGCTGCGCACGGCCCGCTGAGCGGCCTGCGCACGGCCCGCTGAGCGGCCTGCGCGGCCCGTTGCCGCCCCTACTCCTCGGCGATGACCGGCGCGCCCGAAGGGCCCGGGCCGGCGTCCAGGAGATCCGTTTCCTCGAAGACCAGCAGGGTGCGGGTCGAGAGCACCTCCGGGATGGACTGGAGGCGGGTCAGGACCAGCTCGCGCAGGGTCCGGTTGTCCGGGGTGTGCACCAGCAGCAGGACGTCGAAATCACCGCTGACCAGGGCGATGTGCGCGGCGCCCGGCAGCTCGCGGAGCTTCTCGCGGACCGTGCGCCAGGAATTCTGGACGATCTTCAGGGTGATGTAGGCGGAGGCGCCCTGACCTGCCCGTTCGTGGTTCACGCGGGCCGTGAACCCCCGGATCACCCCATCGTCGATCAGCCGGTTGATCCGGGCGTAGGCGTTCGCGCGCGAGACGTGGACCTGTTCCGCGACGGACCGTATCGACGCGCGGCCGTCCGCCTGGAGCAGTCTGATGATCGACCGGTCGATCGGATCCAGGGGCCTGGGTGCGACGGGTGGCACCGGTGGGGCCGATGTGGCGCCCCCCGATGGGACCGATGCGGAACCCGCTCCGGCCATTTGTTCATCCGGCATTGCCCGATGCCTCCCTCTCCTGGACGTCCTGCGTCCATCCCAGAGCCCCGGCGCCCGTTTGTCCACAGCCTGGAGCCGCCTGTAGCCAAATTGCGCGAACAACCGAACAATCGGTAGGTGAGGCGCCTCACACCCGAGCCGTCGCTTCCCCCAGCTACCGCTGGGGGTGCCCCAGCCCGCTTCCCACGAGGAGGTGTACGCCGCCATGACGGTCCAAGAGCTGCCCGGTGCCGGTGCGTCCCACCGTTCCACCCCGCCGCCCGCCTGGAGGCCCCGTACGGACGCCGCTCCGCTGCTGCCCGACGCCGAGCCCTACCGGGTACTGGGCACCGAGGCGGCCGGCCGGCTCGACCCCGCGCTGATGCGCCGCTGCTACGCCGAACTGGTGCGCGGCCGTCGCTACAACGCCCAGGCCACCGCACTGACCAAGCAGGGGCGGCTCGCCGTCTACCCCTCCACGGTCGGCCAGGAGGCCTGCGAGATCGCGGCCGCGCTGGTCCTGGAGGACCAGGACTGGCTCTTCCCGAGCTACCGCGACACCCTGGCGGCCGTGGCGCGCGGACTGGACCCCGTCCAGGCCCTGACCCTGCTGCGCGGCGACTGGCACACCGGCTACGACCCCCGCGAGCACCGGATAGCCCCGCTGTCGACCCCGCTCGCCACCCAGCTGCCGCACGCGGTGGGCCTGGCGCACGCGGCCCGCCTGCGCGGGGACGACGTCGTCGCGCTGGCCATGGTCGGCGACGGCGGCACCAGCGAGGGCGACTTCCACGAGGCGCTAAACTTCGCCGCCGTCTGGCAGGCCCCGGTGGTCTTCCTCGTGCAGAACAACGGCTTCGCGATATCCGTCCCGCTCGCCAAGCAGAGCGCCGCCCCGACGCTGGCCCACAAGGCCGTCGGATACGGCATGCCCGGCCGGCTGGTCGACGGCAACGACATCGCGGCGATGCACGAGGTGCTGACCGAAGCCGTCCGGCGGGCCCGGGCCGGAGGTGGTCCGACCCTGATCGAGGCCGTCACGTACCGGATGGAGGCCCACACGAACGCCGACGACGCGACCCGCTACCGGGGCGACGCCGAGGTCGAGGCCTGGAAGGCGCACGACCCGATCGACCTGCTGGAGCGCGAGCTCACCGCGCTCGGGATGCTCGACGAGGCCGGCGTGGCGCAGGCCCGCGAGGACGCCGAGGCGATGGCCGCGGCCCTGCGCGAGGGAATGAACGCCGACCCCGTGCTGAACCCGATGGACCTGTTCGAAAACGTCTACGCGGAGCAGACCGGCCTGCTGCGCGAGCAGGCGGCCATGCTGCGCGCCGAGCTGGAAGCCGAGGACCAGGAGTGACGACGGTGGCGGCGAAGTCCGCGAAGTCGGGGGTCAAGCCCGCGACGATGGCGCAGGCCCTGACCCGGGCGATGCGCGACGCGATGGCCGAGGACCCGACGGTCCACGTCATGGGCGAGGACGTCGGCACGCTCGGCGGGGTCTTCCGGATCACCGACGGGCTCGCCAAGGAGTTCGGCGAGGACCGCTGCACGGACACCCCGCTCGCGGAGGCCGGCATCCTGGGCGCGGCGGTCGGCATGGCCATGTACGGGCTGCGGCCGGTCGTGGAGATGCAGTTCGACGCGTTCGCGTACCCGGCCTTCGAGCAGCTGATCTCGCACGTCGCGAAGATGCGCAACCGTACGCGCGGCGCGATGCCGCTGCCCATCACCATCCGGGTGCCGTACGGCGGCGGGATCGGCGGCGTGGAGCACCACTGCGACTCCTCCGAGGCGTACTACGTGGCCACGCCCGGCCTGCACGTGGTGACCCCGGCGACCGTCGAGGACGCGTACGGGCTGCTGCGCGCGTCGATCGCGAGCGACGACCCGGTCGTCTTCCTGGAGCCGAAGCGGCTGTACTGGTCCAAGGCCGACTGGTCGCCGCAGGCGCCGACGGCCGTCCCGGGCATCGGGAAGGCGCTGGTGCGGAGGGCGGGCACGAGTGCCACGCTGATCACGTACGGGCCTTCGCTGCCGGTGTGCCTGGAGGCGGCCGAGGCGGCGCGCGAGGAGGGCTGGGACCTGGAGGTCGTGGACCTGCGCTCGCTCGTGCCGTTCGACGAGGAGACGGTCGTGGAGTCCGTACGCCGGACCGGGCGCGCCGTCGTGGTCCACGAGGCCAACGGCTTCGGCGGACCGGGCGCGGAGATCGCCGCCCGCGTCACGGAGCGGTGCTTCCACCACCTGGAGGCGCCGGTGCTGCGGGTGACGGGCTTCGACATCCCGTACCCGCCGCCGATGCTGGAGAAGCACCACCTGCCCGGTGTGGACCGGATCCTGGACACCGTGGCCCGCCTGCAGTGGGAGAACTGATGCCGCAGGTAATGGAGTTCAAGCTTCCCGATCTCGGGGAGGGCCTGACCGAGGCCGAGATCGTCCGCTGGCTGGTCGCGGTGGGCGATGTCGTCGCCATCGACCAGCCCGTGGTCGAGGTCGAGACGGCCAAGGCGATGGTGGAGGTTCCGTGCCCCTACGGCGGGGTCGTCACGGCCCGCTTCGGGGAGGAGGGCACGGAACTCCCCGTCGGGGCGCCGCTGATCACCGTGGCGGTGGGGGCGGGCGCCGAGGTGGAGCCGGCCGCACCCGAGGCGGAGTCCTCGGGCTCCGGGAACTCGCCCCGGCCCCTGATCGGTTACGGCACGGACCACTCGCGCCCGGCGCGTCGGCGACGGGTGCGACCCGTCACCGCCGCGGTGCAGGCGCCTGCGCCGATGCCGGTCGCCGCGCCGGTCGCACCGGTCGCGCCGCCGGTCGCCGCGCCGGTCCCGCAGCCGGTGGTGGATGCTTCGGCCGGCCCGGTGCCCGTCATCTCGCCGCTCGTGCGGAAGCTGGCGCGGGACGGCGGGGTCGACCTGCGCGGGCTGTCGGGGTCGGGGCCGGACGGGCTGATCATGCGGGCGGACGTCGAGGCGGCGCTGGCGGCGCTGCGGGCGCCCGAGCCCGTCGCCGTTGCCGAGCCCGTCGCCGTCGCCGCGCCCGCGCAGGGTGACCGCGTGCCGCTCAAGGGCGTGCGCGGCGCGGTCGCGGAGAAGCTGTCGCGCAGTCGGCGGGAGATCCCGGACGCCACCTGCTGGGTCGACGCCGACGCCACCGAGCTGATGGCCGCGCGGGCCGCGATGAACGCGGTCGGCGGGCCCAAGATCTCGGTGCTGGCGCTGCTGGCCCGGATCTGCACGGCCGCGCTCGCGAAGTACCCGGAGCTCAACTCCACGGTGGATCTGGCGGCGAACGAGATCGTCCGGCTGCCGTCGGTGCACCTGGGCTTCGCCGCGCAGACGGAACGCGGGCTGATGGTGCCGGTGGTCCGGGACGCGCACACGCGCAACCCGGAGTCCCTGTCGGCGGAGTTCGCCCGGCTGACGGAGCTGGCGCGGGGCGGGAAGCTGTCCCCGGCGGACCTCACCGGCGGGACGTTCACCCTGAACAACTACGGGGTGTTCGGGGTCGACGGCTCCACGCCGATCATCAACCACCCGGAGGCGGCCATGCTCGGCGTGGGCCGCATCATGGCGAAGCCGTGGGTCCACCAGGGGGAGCTGGCCGTGCGTCAGGTCGTCCAGCTGTCCCTCACGTTCGACCACCGGGTCTGCGACGGGGGTACCGCGGGGGGCTTCCTCCGCTACGTCGCGGACTGCGTGGAGTCTCCGGCCGTGTTGCTGCGCAGCCTGTAGTCGTCCGACGGGGCGGGGTGGGCGTGCGGGTTCCGCTGCGCGGAGCTGCTCCCCACCCCGCCTTTTCTCCGTTTCTCGGGGCTCCGCCCCGGACCCTCCCCCCAGACTTCGTCCGGGGGGACCCCCACGCCTCAAAAGCCGGCGAGGCCGGATTTCCCAGCCCGTCCGGCGTTTGAGGACCGGGTCCGGGCAGAACCCGGGGAACGGTGGAAGGGCGGGTAGGGGACAGCCCCGCGCAGCGGCCGTCCCGGCCCCGTCCGGGGCCGAGGAGGTCGACCGGGACGCCCTGGAGGGGCTGGTGGCCGCCGCGCTCAGGCCGTAGGCACCGTGAGCAGCACCTTGCCGACGTGGCTGCTCGCCTCCAGCACGCGGTGGGCCTCGGCCGCCTCCGTGATCGGGAGCGTCGCGTGCACCACCGGGCGGACCCGGCCCGCGGACACCAGCGGCCATACGTGTTCCCGTACGGCCGCCACGATGGCCGCCTTCTCCTCCAGTGGCCTGGCACGCAGTGTGGTCGCGGTGATCGCGGCCCGCTTGGCCATCAGCGCGGCCAGGTTCAGCTCGGCCTTCACCCCGCCCTGGAGTCCGATCACCGCGAGCCGGCCGTTCACGGCCAGCGCGGACACGTTCCGGTCGAGGTACTTCGCGCCCATGATGTCCAGGATCACGTCCGCCCCGGCCCCGCCGGTCGCCGCCTTGATCTCCTCCACGAAGTCCTGTTCGCGGTAGTCGATCAGGACGTCCGCGCCCAGCTCCGCGCAGCGCGCCAGCTTCTCCGGTCCGCCGGCCGTCACCGCGACCTTCGCGCCCACGGCCTTGCCCAGCTGGATCGCCATGGTGCCGATGCCGCTGGACCCGCCGTGCACCAGCAGGGTCTCGGCGGGGCGCAGTCCGGCCACCATGAACACGTTGGACCACACCGTGGCGACCGCCTCGGGCAGCGCGGCCGCCGTCACGAGGTCCACGCCCGCCGGGACCGGCAGCAGTTGCCCCGCGGGGACGGCCACCTGCTGCGCGTACCCGCCGCCCGACAGCAGCGCGCACACCTCGTCGCCCACCGCCCAGCCGGACACCCCGGGCCCGATCGCGCTCACGCGTCCGGAGCATTCCAGGCCGGGGTAGGGGGAGGCGCCGGGAGGCGGGTTGTAGAACCCCTGGCGCTGCAGGAGGTCGGCGCGGTTCACGGCGCTCGCCGCGACCTCGACGAGCACCTCGCCCTCGCCCGCCACCGGATCGGGTACGTCGGTCCAGACGAGGGCCTCGGGGCCGCCGGGCTGCTCGATGGTGATCGCATGCATGGCCCGGAGGCTAGCCGAGGGCAATCGCGCCCGACTACTCGGCAGGGCCCAGTGTCACCGGCGCCGAAGCCGGCGGTACCGCGCGGACGATGGTGATGAGACGGTCCGTCAGCTGAAGCGGGCTCGCGTGCGGGTCGTCGTACGGCAGCAGCCGGTGTCCGCGCAGCACGCTCACCACCAGGTCGGCGGTCTCCCGTACTGACTTGCCCACCTCGGCCTTGTTCACGGGCCGTTCGATGAGGTCGAGGCCGCTGCCCTGCTGGATCAGGTCCTCCATCACCGTGCCCGCGCTCGGGCTGAGCACCGACAGGCCCAGCAGCCGGCCGGCCGCGCTCGCGCTCGTGATGACCGCGTCGGCGCCGGACTGGCGCAGCAGCGGCGCGTTCTCCTCCTCGCGGACGGCGGCGACGATCTTCGCCCCCCGGTTGAGCTGGCGGGCCGTCAGGGTGACCAGCACCGCCGTGTCGTCCCGCTGCGTCGCGATGACGATCTGGCGGGCCTTCTGCAGCTCGGCGCGCAGCAGCACGTCGGAGCGGGTGGCGTCGCCCACCACGCCCGTGAATCCCTCCGCGTTGGCCGTGTCGATCACCTTGGCGCTGGGATCGACGATGACGACCTGCTCCTTGGACAGTCCGGTGGCCAGCAGTGTCATCAGGGCGGAACGGCCCTTGGTGCCGAAGCCGACGACGACTGTGTGGTCACGCAAGTTCTTCCTCCAGCGGTTCAGTCGCCACTCTTCCCTCGTCCGCTCCGTGAGGACTTCCAGGGTGGTACCGACCAGGATGATCAGGAACAGCACGCGCAGGGGCGTGATCAGCAGGACGTTGACCAGTCGCGCGCTGTCGCTGTACGGGACGATGTCGCCGTAGCCGGTCGTCGAGAGCGTCACGGTCGCGTAGTAGACGCAGTCGAGGAAGTCGACCTTCTCGTTGGCGTTGTCGTGGTAGCCCTCGCGGTCCGTCCACACGATCAGGACCGTCAGGCACATCACGAACAGGGCCATCAACAGGCGCCGGGACACCTGCCGCAGGGGTCTTTCGACGACCCGCTTGGGCAGTTTGATGCGCCGGGAGACGAGTTTCTCGTCGGCGCCGCGGGCCATGGCGTCTTGGCCGTGAAGTTTCACGTGAAACATCCCCCCGAGGCCCAGGGCAGATCCAGGATCTCCAGTTCCTGACCGGACCGCGCGCCGTTCGGCGGTACGACGGCCAGCGCGTCGGCGGCCGCCACGCCGCGCAGCATCGCGGGGCCGTTGTAGCGCAGCGGGACCGCGTGCTCGTCGCCGAGCAGCACCGGGACGAGCCGGGTGTCGTGCGGGTGGCCCGGTACGTCACCTTGGATCGTCGCCGTGTAGCGGGGGCGCCGGCGGCGGCCGGCGAGGGCGCGCAGCAGCGGGTCGGCGAGGGTCAGCAGCCCGGAGACGGCGGCGAGGGGGTTGCCGGGCAGCCCCACCAGGTGCCTTCCGTCGGCCCGGTCGCCGACACGGGCCAGCAGCATCGGGTGCCCCGGGCGTACGGCGACTCCGTCGACGAGCAGCTCGGCCCCGGCCCGCTCCAGCACGGGGTGGACGTGGTCGACGGGCCCGGAGGCGGTGCCGCCGGTGGTGACGATGAGGTCGGCGGTGGAGGTGGTGACGGCCTTGAGGAGGGCCTCGACCCCGGCGGGGTCGTCGCCGAGCCGCCGGGTGGCCACGACCTCGGCGCCGAGCCGGGTGAGCCAGGGGCCGAGCATGGGGCCGAGCGCGTCGCGGATCAGGCCGTCGTGCGGGAGGCCCTCGGTGAGCAGCTCGTCGCCGAGCACCAGGATCTCCACGCGGGGCCGGGGCCGGGTGGTCAGCTCGTCGTACCCGGCGGCCGCGGCGAGGCCGAGAACGGCCGGGGTGACCAGGGATCCGGCGGGCAGCAGCAGGTCGCCGGAGCGGCACTCCTGGCCGCGCGGGCGGATGTCCTGGCCGGTGACGACGGGCCGCTCGGCGAAGAGCTGGGCGCCGGACTGGCGGCTGTGCTCACTGCGGATGACGGCGGTGGTGTCGGCGGGAATCCGGGCGCCGGTGGCGATCCGTACGGCCTCGCCGTCCGCGAGGGCCTCGGGCCGATCGGTACCGGCGAGCACGTCCTTGCCGGTGCGCACGGTCCACGGGCCGGGGCCGGCGACGGCCCAGCCGTCCATCGCGGAGGTGTCGAACGACGGGAGGTCGGTCAGGGCGTCCAGGGGCGCGGCCAGTACCTCGCCGAGGGCGTCCGCGAGGGGCACCCGGTGGGTACGCGCCCGGACCCCGCTGCCCGCCTGGACGGCGGCCTCCCGGGCCCGCGGCCAGGCGGCTGCGCGGTGGCCGGAGCCGGAGCCGGAGCGGGGGTCCGAGCTGCCGGAGCCGGAGCCGGAGCCGGAGCCGGAGCCGGAGCCGCCGTGCGGGCCGTGGCCGGGATTGCCGGGGTTGCTGCGGCTGACCAGGGCCAGAGCCTGGTCGAGGGCGTGTTCGGCGTCGGTGGGGGTCATCCGGAGCCGTTCTGTTCGGCGTCCGCGTCGGCTTCGGCGGCCCAGCGCAGCGCCAGGTCGGCGGCCTTGCGGGAAGCCTCGGCGACGGCTTGGGCGGGGTCGGCGCCGGTGGCCGCGGCGTGGGCGGCCGCGTAGCCGACGAGGAAGGTGGTCAGCGGGGCAGCGGGCCGGGCGACGCCGTGTGCGGCGTCACGGGCGAGGTCGAGCAGGGTCTTGGTGTCGACGGTGAGGTCGATGCCCAGCTCGTTCTTGACGGCGGTGATCCATTGGTCCAACACGGTCCCATGGTCCCTGATCCTGGCCCGGGCGGCCGCGAGATCCTCCCAGGTGTCGCAGTCGAAGGAGGCCAGTGGCTGCGCGGCGATGCGGGTGAGGTCGAGTTCGGCGGTGACGACGCGGAGCGGGAGCCCGGTCAGCCGGCCGTGTTCGGTGGCGAGCAAGGCGATCTCACGGCGCAGCGGCTCGGCCCGATAGGCGGCGACCAGAGGCTGGTTCTTGCCGTCCGGGTCCCGCAGCAAGGCCCCCTCGGCGGCCCCGACACCGTCGAGGAGCGCCCGTACGGTGTCCCGGTCCAGGAACGGCAGGTCGGCGGAGAGCACGAGGACCAGCTCGGCGGTGGTCTGGCGGAGCCCGGCGTCCAGCGCGGCGACCGGGCCGCCGCCCGGTGGTTCCTCGCGGGCCCAGCGCACCGGGCGCGCGGTCGCGCGGCGGCCGCCGACCACGACGGTGGTCGCGGCGTCCGCGCAGGCGTCGAGGACGCGGTCGAGGAGGGTGCGGCCGCCGACGCTCAGCGCGGGCTTGTCGGCCCCGCCGAGGCGCCTCGCGGCGCCGCCGGCCAGCACGATCGCGTCGTAGTCCATGCCTCTGAGTATGCGCGGCCCATGTCCCCTGCGGGGAGCCGCACTTACCGGGCCCTTACAGGGGCCCAGGTCCCCTGCCGGGGCTCCGCCCCAGACCCCGCGCCTCAAACGCCGGCGAGGCTGGATTTTGGGGGCCCCTGCTGGGGCTCCGCCCCAGACCCCGCGCCTCAAACGCCGGCGAGGCTGGATTTTGGCTCATGCCGCCTGCCTGGCACAACCCAGCCCCTCCGGCGTTTGAGGAGCGGGGTCTGGGGCGGATCCCCAGGAAGCTGCGCCGCACATGACGGAGGCGGGCCCGGCTGTGTAGCCGGACCCGCCGTGCTTTCGCTGACCGCCGGAGGCTAGAGGTACGGGCCGGAGCGGACCGGACCGTGGCCGTCTTCGTCGTCCGTCGGCGCCCCCGGAGGGAGCGCGCGCCGCATCTGTTCCAGTTGTGCCCGTGCCGCCATCTGCTGTGCGAACAGGGCCGTCTGGATGCCGTGGAAGAGGCCCTCCAGCCAGCCCACCAACTGCGCCTGCGCGATGCGCAGTTCCGCCTCCGAGGGAATGGCCTCCTCGGTGAACGGGAGCGACAGGCGCTCCAGTTCCTCCACGAGCTCGGGGGCCAGGCCGTCCTCCAGCTCCTTCACCGAGGCGGCATGGATGTCCTTGAGCCGGACCCGGCTCGCCTCGTCGAGAGGCGCGGCACGTACCTCTTCCAGGAGTTGCTTGATCATGCTGCCGATCCGCATGACCTTGGCGGGTTGTTCGACCATCTCCGTCACCGGGACCTCGCGCGACTCGTCATCGGCGCCGCCGACCGCCATCCCGTCCTGTCCCACGATCAAGACGTTCGGGGGGCTGTCCTGCGACCGTTCACTCCTCGGCATCTCCATGCCGGTCATTCTCTCGCACACCTTCGTCAGCAGACGTGTGCCCCCGCACGAGCGTGATCCACCCTGTACGGGGGCACGGGATCAGCCTGCCGTCCGCCGGGCGAGCGCGCCGCTCGAACGGGTGACCAGGGCGGCCAGCAGCGCCGCGCCCAGCGGGACCACGATCAGCAGCCCGCCCAGGGTCTCCCAGGGCACCGCGATCGGCACGTACGGCACCTCGTCCACCGAGGTGTAGCCCATGTCGATCCCCGATGCGTAGAGCCGCTCCAGCTCCCGCTGCTGGGTGAGCCGCAGCCCGACCGCCGGCAGGATTCCGGCCGCCGAGCCCAGGACCACGCCCATCAGGGCGACCACCCCGCACTGGAAGCCGCTCAGCGTGCGCCGCACCCGCGGCGCCGCGCCCACCGCCGCCAGGGTCTTCAGGTCGGCCTCGGCGTCGGCCTGGGCGAGCCCGGTGGCGATGCCTGCCGCGCCGATGGTGACCAGGCCGGCGAAGACGGTGAGGGCGAGCAGGGCGAGGCGGTCGTCCCCCTGGTAGCCCGCCTCGATGCGCAGGGAGGCCTCCACGCCCATCCGGTCGATCTCCCCGGCGATGCTCTGGCGCTGCTCGGTGCTCGCCGTCCCGTCGAGGCTGAAGAAGGAGCCGAGCGGGGCCGTGGTCAGCCCGGTCGCCTTGACGGCCGCGGCCGGCAGGATCGCCTCGAGGCCCCAGCCCTCGGCGCTGTCGGGTGCTTGGTGAACGGGGAGGACCTTGTCCTGGCCCGGCGGGTCCTCACCGGGCTTGCCGAGGCCGTCGGCGGCCTGCGGGTCGGTGATGATCCGCAGGGTGAGCTTGCCGTCCTTGACGTTGCGCTTGTCGAAGGAGACGGCCTGTCCGGCCTTGAGGGCGGCCACCGAGCCCGGATCGGTCACGGCCAGTACGGAGAGCAGCTTCTCGTCGGCGACGACGATGTCGTTCTGCATGCTGTGCCGGTCCTGTTGGCACCGCCAGTCCTTGCGCAGCTCCTTCGCCTGTTTCGGGTCGAAGGAGGCGGGCCCGTTCGCGCTGTCGTAGAGCGGGCAGCGCTGCTCCTTGGGCGCGATGATCTGGACCCGGCCGCAGCCCGGTTCCGAGGAGTACTGCGCACAGCCCGGCTTGCCGACGACGAGCCGGTCGACGTCCGCCCGCTGATTCAGCGGGAGTTGCTTGGCGAGGGCCTCGCGAAGGGCGGGCACCTCCTTGTGGGCGCTGTTCTCGGTGGTTTGCAGCAGCCCGGTGCCGTGCGGCAGGTCGGCCACGTACTCGTGTCGCAACTGCACGTCCTGGCTGTGCTGGTACGTGGCCACCGCGACGGATCCGGCGACGGCGGCCAGTACGGCGGCCACGGCGGGCGCCGTGCGCCCCCGGTTGCGCACGGCGTCGCGCAACGCGAGCCGCGGCGACAGCGGCAGCCATCGCCCGAGCCGTCCGAAGAGGCCGACGAGGACCGGGGTGAGGGCGACGATGCCGAGTTCGGCGAGGGCGCTGCCGGCCGCCACGACGGTGGAGCCCATCTGCGAGGTGGTGCCGTACAGGGCGATCGCGGCGCCGGCGGCGACGGCGACCAGACCCACGATCGGCAGCACCCGGTTGGCGTGGCGGATCCCGCGGCGGCCGGTCAGCGAGGCGAGCACGGTCTGCCGGGAGGCGGTGACGGCCGGGACGATCGCGGCCAGCAGTCCGGTCACCACGGCGAGCAGGGCGATCCCGGCCAGTTCCAGCGGGCGGAAGTCGAAGCCGCCGAAGCGGTTGCCGATCTGCTCCTCCAGCACCGGCCGGAGCACGACGGTCAGCGCCACGCCGACCACGGTACCGGTGACGGCGGCCACGGCGCCGATGACCAGGCCGCCGGAGAGCACGATGGAGCGGATGTGACGCCGGTCGCCGCCGTTGGCGCCGACCAGGCCCAACTGACGGCGCGAGCGCCGGGCGCCGACCGCGAAGGCGGGTCCGGCGAGCAGGCAGATCTCCAGCATGGCGAGGCCGACGACGGTGGCCAGGATGGCCAGCTCGCTCGCCGAGCCGCCGCTGTCGCGGGTGAACTGCTCCTTCGACTCCTGCTGGTAGAGCGGGACGTCGGAGTCGGCGGGCGGGTCGAGGACGACGGCGCGGGAGATGACGACCAGGCCCTTGGTGTTGGCCGCCTTGACGATGTTCCACGTGAAACCATCACCGCCGAGCTTGACCAGGTAGGAGACCTCGGGGTGCAACCCGGGTGCTCCGGAGGCCTGAAGAGCCCGGTCGAGCGGGGCGAACAGGGTTCCGGGCGGGGCGAGGAGCTCGTCCCGGTCGAGCTCGTCGGGCAGCTCGTAGGCGCCGACGATCTTGTACGAGGAGTTCGCGCCCCGCGGGGTGACCGAGGAGCCGACGTGGAGCCCGGAGTTCTTCAGGAAGGCGGTGGTGGCGAGGACCTCGCCCGCGACCTCGGGCAGCCGGCCGCGGTCGACCGTGATCAGGCCGGCCGTCAGCGGGCTGTGCGTGTCGAGTTCGCGCAGCTGGGTGTCGAGCAGTCCGTGCTTGGTGCGGACCTTGGCGTAGGCGTGGGAGTCCTTGATCGCCTGGGCGCCGGGCGGGAGCGCGGCGCCCACCGGATCCGGCTGCTCCTCCTTCGGGCGGGGCCCGCCGGCGTAGTCCTTGAAGCCGCCGACCGGCGCGTAGCTGGAGCCGTCGGGCTTCTGGAGGATGGGCCCGCCGATGTGCGAAGGGCTCACCCGGGCGTCGGCGGCGCCGATCTGGCGGGTGACCTGCTGCGCGGGGGAGAGCTCGGCGCTGCGCAGCGTGAGGTCGGCGGCGCTCACCCCGACGATCGGCAGGGCGAGCATCGCGAGGACCAGGGAGCTGCGGCCCTTGGCGCGCCAGGCGTCGCGGCGGGCGATGCGCAGCGCCGCGACCCAGGAGTGGTACCAGCCTTGGAGCGAGGAGGTCACTGGCGGGCCGCCTGCCCGGAGAGCAGGGAGTCGGCTTCGCTGCGCAGGGTCTCGTCGATGACGCTGCCGTCGCGCAGGAAGACCACGCGGTCGGCCCAGGCGGCGAACCGCGGTTCGTGCGTGACGAGGATTCCGGCCGCGCCCGCGTCGCAGCGCGAGCGCAGCAGGGCCAGGACGGACTCGCCGGTCTCGGAGTCGAGGGCGCCGGTGGGTTCGTCGGCGAGGACGAGGCGGCGGTCGCCGACCAGGGCGCGGGCGATGGCCACGCGCTGTTGCTGGCCGCCGGACATCTCGTCGGGGAAGCGGTCGGCGAGTTCGCCCAGGCCCATCTCCTCCAGCGCGGCGAGCGCGGAGACGCGGGCCTTGCGGGCGGAGGTGCCGTCGAGTTCGCGGGGCAGGGCCACGTTCTCCGCGGCGGTGAGCGCCGGGATCAGGTTGTAGTCCTGGAAGACGTAGCCGATGCTGCGGCGGCGCAGGGCGGCCAGCTCCTTGCGGCTCGCGGTGGTGATGTCGGTGCCCTCGACGATCACCCGGCCGCTGGTCGGGGTGTCGAGGCCGCCCGCGAGGGTGAGCAGCGTGGACTTCCCGGAGCCCGAGGGGCCCATGACGGCGACGAGTTCGCCGGGGTGGACGGACAGGTCGATGCCGCGCAGGGCGTGTACCTCGGTGGCGCCGCTGCCGTGGGTGCGCACGAGTCGGTCCAACTGCAGGACGGGCTGCCGGGGCTGGGGCTGCTGGTGCTGTTCGGGCATGAAGGGTCCCCCCTGGAACGGTGGTTCAGCCTCGCCGCGTGCGGGCGGTACGGGGCCGGGTGGTGGCGGTCGGGGCCGGAGACGCGGTCACGGCGTCCTCGCCGGCAGCGGCAACGGGCGGTTCGGCCTGGGGCGGTTCGGGCTGCGCGGCTCTCCGGTCGGCCGGCTGGGAGAGCCTGACCAGCCGGGCTTCGCAGTGGTCGAGCCAGCGGGCCTCGGCCTCGGTCTGGAAGATCAGCTGTTCCAGGACGAGCAGCCAGGCCACGTCGTCGCGTTCGCGGGACCGCCCGCTCTCGACCGCGGCGAGCGCGGTGGCCTTGAGCCGGGTGTAGTCCTGCATCGCCTTGATGGTGGCGTGGCGTTGGGACTGGATGACGGCGCGGATGTCCACGCTCGGGGCGCCCACGGCCATGGCGAGCTTGATGGACAGCTCGTCACGGGGTGGGTTGGCCCGGTCGACGGGGCGCTCGTACCACTCGCGCAGTTCGGTGCGGCCGGAGTCGGTGATGGCGTAGAGGGTGTGCCCGGCGGAGTCCTCGCCGCCGGGCGCGACGAGGCCGTCGCGTTCGAGGCGGGCCAGGGTGGTGTACACCTGCCCGACGTTGAGCGGCCAGGTGGAGCCGGTGCGGGATTCGAATTCGGTGCGCAGCTGGGAGCCGTACCTGGGGCCCCGTTCGAGCAGGGCGAGCAGGCCGTGACGGATCGACATACTCGGTATGTATACCGAGTATGTTCGTTCCCGGCAACCACCGCCGGTGCTGCCTCCGGCTGGTTACGCGGACCGGCGCAGCCGCATCCCGAGGTAGCCCAGACCCAGGCCCATCAGGGCGAACCCGGTCCCCAGCGGCAGTATGTGCGCGGCCAGATCGGCGGCCCGCTCGTTCGGCTCGGTGCCCAGCGCGCTGACCGCCGCGGGCGGCGGGGTCGGTTCCGGCCGCGGGGGTTCCTGCGGTTCGGTGCGCGGCCGGACCGGCACGGGTCGGGCGGCCACGACGAGCTCCGGGTTCGCCGGTTCGCCGACCGGTCTGCCGGGACGGTCCCGGCCGACGCCGGCCGCGGAGCCGGCCAGTTCCGGCTGGGCGTCGTCCGGCGGCGCGGGGGCGGCGGCGGCGCGGGGGGCCGGAGCGAGGTACCAGGCGTGGGCGGGGCCGATGGGCGCGAGCACGGCGGCGGCGAGTGCGGCGGCGGTGAGCGCGGCCGCGGTGAGCGCGGCGCGGGCCGGCCGGCGGGTCGGGCGGAAGCCTTGGATCACGGGGTGCCCCTCCCGTCCCGAGCGTGCAGATCGTGCGGAGATATGCGCTCAGATTTACATAACGAGACAAAAGCGGCATCCCGGGCGCCCCATCGGGGTGCCCGGGATGCCGGTCTGGAGCAGTCGCCGCGCTATTCCGGGATTCCGGTCGACACGGTCAGCGTGTAGGTCGTGCCTTCCTTCTCGATCTTGTCGCCGGGGCGCGGGGACTGGTCGAGCACCTGGTCCTTGCCGTACACGGCCTCGTCCTTGGGGACGACCTCGTACTTGCCGCCCGAGGCCTGGATGCAGGCCTTCACGGATTTCAGGTCCTTGTACCGCAGGTCGGGCGCCGAGTACTTGCCCGCCTCGCTGAAGTGCCTCACCGGCTCCTTGCACAGCTTCGGGTCGATCGTGCGCGAGGGGTCCGGCCCCTTGCTGCTGGGCTTGGCGGAGGGAGCGGCGCCGGTCGAGCTGCCCTGCGACGCAACGTTCTTCGCGTCCTTGTCGTCGTCGCCGTTCGCGATGATCGCCGCGATCAGGCCGCCGATCGCCAGCAGCGCCACGGTGATCGCGCCCACGACCACCGGCATGTTCTTCTTGCCGCCGCCGGCGGCGCCGCCCGAGCCCGACTGGCTCTGCGTGGTCGCGGGGGAGATCGTGTACGGCGGCGGGGTCTGCGGCGAGTACTGCTGCTGCGGCGGGGGAGTGTGCGGGTACGCGTAGCCGCCCTGCGCGTGCGCCTGCGGGGCCGGCGTCGGAGGCCCGTACGGACCGGGCGCCGGGGTCTGCGGCGCCGGGTACGGCTGCTGCACCGAATGCGGCGGGGGCTGGAAGCCGGAGTCCACCGGCGGGAACACGGCCGAGGCCACACCCGCGCCGTTGCCGCCCGTGGTGGCGCCCGGGATGATGGCCGGCGCACCGGTCTGTCCGGCGGCCAGCACCCGGGCGATCTCGTCCGCCATGGCCGCCGCCGTGGGGAAACGCTCGTTCGGGTTCTTCTTCAGGGCGCGCGCCACCAGCGCGTCCATCGCCGGGGTCACCGCGCGGTTGATGGAGGACGGGGCGACCGGCTCCTCCTGCACGTGTGCGTACGCTATGGCCAGCGGCGAGTCCGCGTCGAAGGGGATCCGCCCGGTCAGCAGCTGGAACAGCATGATGCCGACCGAGTACAGGTCGGAGCGGGCGTCGACCGCGCGCCCCAGCGCCTGCTCGGGCGACAGGTACTGCGGGGTGCCGACGACCATGCCGGTCTGCGTCATCGAGGTGACCCCCGACTGCATGGCGCGGGCGATGCCGAAGTCCATGACCTTGACCACGCCGCGCTTGGTCATCATGACGTTGCCCGGCTTGATGTCGCGGTGGACGAGCCCCATCTCGTGGCTGGTGTCCAGGGCGGCCAGCACGTCGGCCGTCACCTTCAGGGCCTTGTCGGCCGGCATCGCTCCGTACTGCGCGATGTCCGCCTGCAGCACGGAGCCGAGCGGCTGCCCCTCCACGTACTCCATGACGATGTACGGCATGAGCGAGCCCTCGAACTCGTCCTCACCCGTGTCGAACACCGAGACGATGTTGGTGTGCGACAGTTTGGCTACAGCCTGGGCCTCGCGCCGGAACCGCTCGCGGAAGGACTGTTCGCGCCCCAGCTCCGTGTGCAGCGTCTTGATGGCCACCTGGCGATCGAGCGCCGTGTCGTGAGCGAGGTACACGGCGGCCATGCCGCCCTCGCCGAGCAAATCCCGTAGCTGGTAACGGCCACGGGCCAGGGAACCGCCTGCGTACCGGCCCTGAGTGCCGTCCTGGCTCATGACTGTTGCTTCCCCTCAGCTGCTTGTGTCGCGCCCAGTCTGCCGGAGGGCAAGCACACGTCAAGCCAGGTACCCGTTCTGTGACCGGCCTGCCACAGGACGTCTTGTCCGAACGGCGACCGGGTCCGAGGCTGTAGCGTTCACCGGAGCACCAAAGAAGAGGACTACCGCCCAGCAGCGGCCAAGAGAGACGACGGCGAGGACTGATGGCACCCGAACCCGAGGGAAACGGCGCCGGGATGACCGAGGGTCCTGAGCACTGGGGCGCCGGTGGCCTGGTCGGAGATGGTCGTTACCGGCTGACGCACCGGCTGGGCCGTGGCGGCATGGCGGAGGTGTTCGCCGCCGAGGACGTACGCCTGGGCCGCACCGTCGCCGTCAAGCTGCTCCGCGCCGACCTGGCCGAGGACCCCGTCTCGAAGGCCCGCTTCACGCGTGAGGCGCAGTCCGTCGCCGGACTCAACCACCATGCCGTCGTCGCCGTGTACGACTCGGGCGAGGACCGGGTCGGCCCGAACACCGTTCCGTACATCGTGATGGAGCTGGTCGAGGGCCGCACCATTCGCGACCTGTTGATCAGTGCCGAGGCCCCGGGCCCCGAGCAGGCGCTCATCATCGTCTCGGGCGTGCTCGAAGCGCTCGCCTACTCGCACCAGCACGGCATCGTGCACCGCGACATCAAGCCGGCGAACGTGATCATCACGGACGCCGGAGCGGTCAAGGTCATGGACTTCGGCATCGCCCGCGCCCTGCACGGCGCGCAGTCGACGATGACTCAGACCGGCATGGTCATGGGCACCCCGCAGTACCTGTCGCCGGAACAGGCCCTCGGCAAGGCCGTGGACCACCGTTCCGACCTGTACGCGACCGGCTGCCTGCTGTACGAACTCCTCGCGCTGCGGCCCCCGTTCACCGGCGAGACCCCGCTCTCGGTGGTCTACCAGCACGTGCAGGACGCCCCGGTGCCGCCCTCGCAGCTGCCGGAGGGCCACAGCATCCCGCAGGAGCTCGACGGCCTGGTCATGCGCTCCCTCGCCAAGGACCCGGACGACCGGTTCCAGAGCGCCGAGGAGATGCGCGGGCTGGTCCAGTACGCGCTCCAGATGCTGCACGACCAGGGGCCCAACGCCGGCACCTGGAACACCGGCCCGGTCACGATGGCCCTGCCGCACGGCCGAGGCGCGAGCCAGACCACGGCCATGCCCGTGGGCGGCGGGACGGGCGGCCGGCCGGCCTACGGCTCGAACTCCATGACCTCGCAGTTCCAGCAGCCGATGGTGCCGCCGCTGAACCCGGACGACGGCACCGCCTTTCCCGGCGGCGGTCAGGGCGGACGGGGTGGCCACGACGGCTACGAGGGATACGACGACCGCAACGGCAGCCGCTGGAAGATGTGGCTCTTCGCGGTGCTCGCGATCGTCGCGGTCGCGGCGGGCGTGGCCTACGCCGTCAGCACCGTGCAGGACAAGAAGGACGGGAACACCCCGACCACCCAGCAGAGCACCCCCGCCACGCAGCCGAGCACGCCCGGGGCGTCGGAGCACACGCCGTCGCACCAGACCCCGGAGAACACTCCCTCGTACAACGAGTCCACGGGCACGCCGAGCCGCAGCAGGACGCCGAGCTACACGCCGTCGACCTCCCCGTCGATGTCGACCTCGCCGACGCCCACGGAGTCCAAGAGCACCTCGCCGACGCCCACGCAGACCAAGACCCAGCCGCCCACGCTCTCGCCGTCGCCGTCGAAGAGCACGGGCACCGGCGGCGGAAGCCAGAGCGAAGAGGAATAGCGGCCGGTCGGTGCGTCAGAGGGCGTGCTGGTATGCGCGGTCGAGATTTTCGGCGAGCGAGTGCACGCTCACGAACTGGGGTTCGATGCGCATGTAGACGGGGTCGAAGACCGCTCCGTCCACGAAATGCGGGCCCGGGCCGAACAGTTCCAGTTCGGCGGTGGTCGGCTCGACGATCTGGGCCGTTCCGGTGAACTGGACGGACCACAGTCGGGCGTCCCGGGAATTGAAGTTGTCCGCCCCGTAGGCCACCACGCTGCCGTTGCAGGCGTGGTGGTAGCCGAAGCCGGCGTGCATCCTCAGCACGACCTTGCCTTCCACCACGATGTGGCGGGCGAGGGCGAGGAAGGGCAGCGCGCGCATGCTGGTGGCGACTCGGCCGTACGGCACCCGGCGCAGCAGTTCGATGGCGTGGAGTTCCTCTGGGGACATGCGCTCCACTTTTGTGTACCGACACCGTGCCGAAAAGAGGAGCCCGCCCCCAAGATCGGGGACGTTGGTCCCGAATTGAACAGCTCGCCCCGTGGAACACCCGGTTCGACGAGTACGGCTCCACGGGGCGTCACGCTGCGTCATCTGAAAAGGTGATCAGTTCCGCTTCTCGGCCTGGAGGCGGGCCACGTAGGCCGCGGCCTGGGAGCGGCGCTCCATGCCCAGCTTGGACAGCAGGCTGGAGACGTAGTTCTTGATCGTCTTCTCGGCCAGGTGCAGCCGCTCGCCGATCACGCGGTTGGTCAGGCCCTCGCCGATCAGGTCGAGGATCTTCCGCTCCTGCTCGGTGAGGTTGGAGAGCCGGTCGTCGCCCTTGCCGTTCTTGCCGTCGCGCAGCCGCTCGAGCACCCGTGCGGTGGCCACCGGGTCCAGCAGCGACTTGCCCGCCGCCACGTCCCGTACGGCGCTGAGCAGCTCGTTTCCGCGGATCGCCTTGAGCACGTAGCCCGAGGCGCCGGCCATGATCGCGTCGAACAGTGCCTCGTCGTCGGCGAACGAGGTCAGCATCAGGCACTTGATGTCCTCGTTCTGGGAGCGCACCTCCCGGCACACCTCCACACCGCTGCCGTCGGGCAGCCGGACGTCGAGCACGGCCACGTCCGGGCGGGTCGCGGGAATGCGGACCAGGGCGTCGGCGGCCGTACCGGCCTCGCCGACGATCTCGATGTCCTCTTCGACCGACAACAGCTCATGAACGCCCCGACGCACCACTTCGTGGTCGTCCAGGAGGAATACCTTGATTTTTCCGTCTTCGCGCACGAAGTCAGTTTCACACACTCACCTCTTCCCTGCCGGAGTTACCCGGGATAACGTGCCGTTGTTCCGGCCCCCTGCAAGGCTGTGACCAGTGGTTGTTCCCGCAGCTGCGGATTTACTTGGAAATCCAAGCAAAATCGCAGGTCAAGCGGGGTTTCGCAGTTATGCGGCGCACTGGGTAACGTGCAATGCGCAGGGCACTCGCCGGGGCACCTGTCACGCCTTGATCCCGTACACGACGCGCACCCACCCCGTGCGCTGGTACGGATCCAGGTGAGCCGCACTGGACCCCGGAGAACCCGGGTGCCGGACCGACGGAGGAGCACCAAGTGACCGTGGAGAGCACTGCCGCGCGCAAGCCGCGACGCAGCAGCGGCACCAAGCGGGCGGCAGGCGCGGCAAGCGCCGCCAAGCCCGCCGCTGCCACCGCGCAGACGCAGGACGCTGAACCTCAGCTCGTACAGCTGCTGACGCCCGAAGGGGACCGCGTCGAGAACGCGGAGAACGCCGAGTTCGCCCCCTTCGTCGCCGACATCACCACCGAGGACCTGCGCGGGCTGTACCGCGACATGGTGCTCACCCGCCGCTTCGACGGTGAGGCGACCGCGCTCCAGCGCCAGGGCGAGCTGGGCCTGTGGGCCTCGCTCCTCGGCCAGGAGGCCGCGCAGATCGGCTCCGGCCGGGCTCTCAACGACGACGACTACGTCTTCCCGACCTACCGTGAGCACGGTGTGGCCTGGTGCCGGGGCGTCGACCCGACGAACCTCCTCGGCATGTTCCGCGGTGTGAACCACGGCGGCTGGGACCCGAACACCAACAACTTCCACCTGTACACGATCGTCATCGGCTCGCAGACGCTGCACGCGACCGGTTACGCGATGGGTGTGGCCAAGGACGGCGCCGACTCGGCCGTCATCGCCTACTTCGGCGACGGCGCGTCCAGCCAGGGCGACGTGGCCGAGGCCTTCACCTTCTCGGCCGTCTACAACTCCCCCGTGGTGTTCTTCTGCCAGAACAACCAGTGGGCGATCTCCGAGCCGACCGAGCGCCAGATGCGCGTGCCGCTGTACCAGCGCGCGCAGGGCTTCGGCTTCCCGGGCGTCCGCGTCGACGGCAACGACGTCCTGGCCTGCCTGGCCGTGACCCGCTGGGCCCTGGAGCGGGCCCGCCGCGGCGAGGGCCCGACCCTGGTCGAGGCGTTCACGTACCGCATGGGCGCGCACACCACCTCCGACGACCCGACGAAGTACCGGCGGGACGAGGAGACGGCGGCCTGGGAGGCGAAGGACCCGATCCTGCGCCTGAAGGCCCACCTGCTGGCCACCGGGGGCGCCGACGAGGCGTTCTTCGAGGAGCTGGAGGCGGAGAGCGAGGCCCTGGGCAAGCGGGTGCGCGAGGTCGTGCGCGCCATGCCCGACCCCGACACCATGGCGATCTTCGAGAACGTCTACGCGGACGGGCACGCGCTCGTCGACGAGGAGCGCGCCCAGTTCGCCGCCTACCTCGCGTCCTTCGAGGGTGGGGAGTGACCACCATGGCCATCGAGAAGATGTCGATCGCGAAGGCGCTCAACGAGTCGCTGCGCAAGGCGTTGGAGACGGACCCGAAGGTCCTGATCATGGGTGAGGACGTCGGCAAGCTGGGCGGTGTCTTCCGGATCACCGACGGTCTGCAGAAGGACTTCGGCGAGGAGCGGGTCATCGACACCCCGCTCGCCGAGTCGGGCATCGTCGGCACGGCGATCGGTCTGGCGTTGCGCGGGTACCGGCCGGTGGTGGAGATCCAGTTCGACGGGTTCGTCTTCCCGGCGTACGACCAGATCGTCACGCAGCTCGCGAAGATGCACGCGCGTGCGCTCGGCAAGATCAAGATGCCGGTCGTGGTGCGTATCCCGTACGCGGGTGGCATCGGTGCGGTCGAGCACCACAGCGAGTCCCCGGAGGCGCTCTTCGCGCACGTCCCGGGCTTGAAGGTGGTCTCTCCGTCGAACGCGTCGGACGCGTACTGGATGCTCCAGCAGGCGATCCTCAGCGACGACCCGGTGATCTTCTTCGAGCCGAAGCGCCGCTACTGGGACAAGGGCGAGGTCGACACCGACGCGATCCCCGGGGAGCTGCACAAGGCCCGGGTCGCGCGTGAGGGCGCGGACGTGACCCTGGCCGCCTATGGTCCGATGGTGAAGGTGTGTCTGGAGGCGGCGGCGGCGGCCGCCGAGGAGGGCAAGTCGGTGGAGGTCGTCGACCTGCGGTCGATGTCCCCGGTCGACTTCGACGGGATCCAGGCGTCGGTGGAGAAGACCCGCCGGCTGGTGGTCGTCCACGAGGCTCCGGTCTTCCTGGGCGTGGGCTCGGAGATCGCCGCTCGCATTACGGAGCGGTGCTTCTACCACCTGGAGGCGCCGGTGCTGCGTGTGGGTGGTTTCCACGCCCCGTATCCGCCGGCCCGCCTGGAGGACGAGTACCTGCCCGGCCTGGACCGGGTGCTCGACGCCGTCGACCGCTCGCTGGCGTACTGAGGAGCCACGTTCATGACCATCCGTGAATTCAAGATGCCCGACGTGGGTGAGGGCCTGACCGAGGCCGAGATCCTCAAGTGGTACGTCCAGCCCGGTGACACCGTCACCGACGGTCAGGTCGTCTGCGAGGTCGAGACGGCGAAGGCGGCCGTCGAGCTGCCGATTCCCTTCGACGGTGTCGTGCACGCGCTCCTCTTCGAGGAGGGCGTCACGGTCGACGTCGGCCAGGTCATCATCTCGGTGCAGACCGAGGGCGGCGCGGAGTCGGAGCCGGTGGCTGCGGCCGCCGCTGCCCCGGCCGCCGCCCCGGCGGCTGCCGAGGAGGCGGCCCCGGCCGCCCGCCAGCCCGTCCTGGTCGGCTACGGGGTCTCCGAGGCCTCCACCAAGCGCCGCCCCCGCAAGGCGGCCCCGGCGCCCGCCGTGGCCGCGCAGAACGGCACGGCCGCCCCGGTGGCCGCCGCCGCTCCGGCTCCGGCCGCTCCGGTGCTGCCCGCCGTCCCGGCCCAGCCGGCCGGTGAGCGTCCGCTGGCCAAACCGCCCGTACGGAAGCTGGCCAAGGACCTCGGCATCGACCTGGCCTCCGTCGTCCCCACCGGGGACGGCGGGGTCGTGACCCGCGAGGACGTCCACGCGGCGGCCGCCGCGGCCGTCGCCCCGCAGGCCGCACCGGCCCCGGTGGCGGCGCAGGCCCCGGCCCAGGCCGTACAGGCCGCCGCGGCCCCGGCCCTCGCGGTCGAGCCTTCGGCGCGGGAGACCCGTATCCCGGTCAAGGGCGTCCGCAAGGTCACCGCCCAGGCGATGGTCGGCTCCGCCTTCACCGCGCCGCACGTCACCGAGTTCATCACTCTCGACGTGACCCGCACGATGAAGCTGGTCCAGGAGCTCAAGGACGACCCGGACCTGGCGGGGCTGCGCATCAACCCGCTGCTCCTGATCGCCAAGGCCGTCCTGGTGGCCATCCGCCGCAACCCGGACGTCAACGCGTCCTGGGACGAGGCGGCCCAGGAGATCGTGCTCAAGCACTACGTCAACCTGGGCATCGCGGCGGCCACCCCCCGCGGGCTGATCGTCCCGAACATCAAGGACGCCCACGCCAAGACCCTCGGCGAGCTCTCGGAGTCTCTGTCCTCGCTGGTCGCCACGGCCCGCGACGGCAGGACCTCCCCGGCCGACATGCAGAACGGCACCATCACCATCACCAACGTCGGCGTCTTCGGCGTCGACACCGGCACGCCCATCCTGAACCCCGGCGAGTCCGCGATCCTCGCGGTCGGCGCGATCAAGCTCCAGCCGTGGGTCCACAAGGGCAAGGTGAAGCCGCGCCAGGTCACCACCCTGGCCCTGTCGTTCGACCACCGTCTCATCGACGGCGAACTGGGCTCCCGCTTCCTGGCCGACATCGCGGCGGTCCTGGAACACCCCCGCCGCCTGATCACCTGGTCCTGATCGGAAAAGCGGCGCGTACTCTCCCCCCGCCGGCGGGGGGAGAGTACGCGTGGTTCCACCTGTGCCCGATCAGCAGGTGATGTAGCTCATCTGCACCGAGGTGAAGGTCTTCCCCGCCGGGGCGTAGATGTCCACGGGCGAGGAGTCGCCCTTGGGGCCGGCCCAGGCGCTGTCGCGGTAGCCGCCGCCCGAGACGTAGGCGCGTACGAACGGACAGCGGCCGTCCGCGTTGGTGTCGTGGACGGTTCCCGTGACGCGGGTGTTGCCGTCGCACCACTGGCCGTTGGCATAGCCCTGGCCCGAGCTGATCGACCAGTTCTGGTAGCAGCCGAGCGCGGCCGTGCCTCCGGCGCTCGCGGCGGGAGCCGTCACCACGAGCGCGGTGGCGGCGAGGCCGACGGCGGCGAGAGCACTGCCGAAGGCATGGCGCTTGCGAGACGAGATCTTGCTGATCACGGTACCTCCCAAGGAAGCGCGGGGATCGCTGATCGCCCCCTGACGCGAAGTCAAATTAACCAGCCGCCGCCCTGGTTGACGTGTGTCACGGTGAACCAACCTACTCCCGCGGAAACATTGGCCTGAACCATTACCGGGTCGCGTGTCACGCACGCGGTCTCGCCTCGCAGGCGGGCGCCCCGCCGCGACCCCGGACGGAAACCCTCCGCCGGACCGCCCGCGCGCCGGCTGTTGGCGCGACCATTTCGGCGGCCGCGGGACGTGAATCCCTTGGCGGCCGGAACCACGCTGTGTGACCATCGCCGGATGATCTTCCGCGCTGCCACAGCAGACCCCGCAGACATCGACCGCGCCCTGGCCTACCCGGCCGACGGCCCCGTCGCCGCCATGACCACCGAGAAGATCCGTGAGGAGCTCGACGCGAACCAGTTCCGCGCCGAGTGGATCTGGTTCGCCGAGGACGAGGAAGGGGAAGTCCTCGCCCGCGCCCTGTGGTGGGGCCGCGCCGACAGCGAGCGGCCCATCGCGCTCGACTGCCTCCAGGTGCGCTCCTCGGTGGCCGATCCGGCCGCCGTGGCCGCCGGGCTGCTCGCGGCCGGGCACGCCGCCTTCGGAAACCTGCCGATCTACAACATCTCGCTGCCCCGCGACTGGCGGACCGACCCGGCGCTCGCCGCGGCGGTCGCCTGGCGCCAGGAGGCCGCGGACAAGGCCGGCCTGACGCGTGAGATCGAGCGACTGCGCTACGAATGGACGCCGGAGGCCGGAACCACCGAGCCCGGCGGCCGGCTCGTCTTCCGGGAGGGCACCGACGAGGAGTTCCTGGACGCCTTCGTCCGGCTGTCGTCCGGCAGCCTCGATCTGCACACGCAGACCGAGCTCCGGTCGATGGACGCCGAGCAACTGGCCCGCGAGGACATCGAGTTCTACCGGGACTGCCCTGGCGAGCGTTCCTGGTGGCGCCTGGCCCACCTGCCCGACGGCACCCTGGCCGGCATGGCGATCCCCTCGGCGACCCCGTACCACCGCAACGTCGGCTACCTGGGCGTCGTACCGGAGCAGCGCGGCCAGGGCCTGATCGACGAGATCCTGGGCGAGATCACCCGCTTCCACGCGTCCGAGGGCGCCGAGCGGATCACCGCGACCACGGACACCGTCAACGTCCCGATGGCCGCCGCCTTCGACCGCGCCGGCTACCAGGTCAGCGAGATCCGCCTCGTACTGGAGGAGCCGTCCGGGGCCTGAGGGGCCGCGGCTCCCGGTAGCCTCCCGCCGGGAGGGGGTCGGGGTGCCATTCGCCGAACTACAGGTGTACTCAGTCGAG
The DNA here is from genome assembly GCF_042731135.1 of Streptomyces sp. NPDC059874. NCBI lineage: Bacteria > Bacillati > Actinomycetota > Actinomycetes > Kitasatosporales > Streptomycetaceae > Streptomyces > Streptomyces sp. NPDC059874. The sequence continues at coordinate 8,436 of NZ_JBHWJY010000034.1, read as the reverse complement.
GAGGCCGACGTCACGGGCGGCGTGTGCGTCGTCCGCTGCGTCGGCGGGGTCGCACGGGCCGGGCAGGTCTACGCCGTCGGGGAGCTGCGGCTCTGGCTGCGCCGCATAGAGCGGTACGGGCGGCCCGTCGGCTCCTTCGACGCCGGGCACACCGCGAAGGTCCACCTCACGGGCGCCGTGGTCGCGCTGCTGAGCCGGGGTCAGGTGCTGACCTCGGTGCCGCCCGACGGGCACGCGCTGGCGGACCTGGAGGCCTGGCTGGCCACCGACCCGCCGCTGTCCGACGAGCCCGCCCCGCGGACCCTGCGCGTCATGGCCGGCTCGCGCATGCAGGACGAGGGGCTGCCGGACGGGACCCGGCTGCGCTGGGGACGGGTGGCGCTGGCCGCGACGTACCGCTGCGCGCGGGCCGAGGGGACGAGCGACCTCGTCAGGGCGCCCGAGGTGGCGTACGTACGCGGCTACCTGATCCGCACCTTCGGCCCGGAGCGCGGCGGCGACCCGGCGGCGCTGTGCCGGGAGCTGCTGGCACTGATCGACCTGACCCCGCGGGAGGCGGCGGCGCGGGGGCGGATCTGGCGGGACCTCCCGCACGCCGAGATCGTGCACCTGCGGCGCATAAAGTTCCTGATCCCGTGGCTGGAACTCGTACGTCCGCACCTCGGGGACGGTGATCCGCTGGCGGGCGCGGTGGACGAATGGGCGGCGGTACGGCCGGAGTTGCCGTAGTGATGTCACCCAGAAGTGGTGACATTCGCTTTCGGCCATTGCATGATGATCGTAGTTTTCGGGGGAAAGCGTGCGCCCGGCTGTCGCTGGGGGTGGGGGAACAGAACATCCACCAGCCGTGCGGCGCCGCATCATCCTTCGTGACTTCACGTCGTCTCTTCCCGAAGGAACCCTCCTGGTGCGTCCCACTCGCACGACGGTCCTGCTGACCGCGGGTCTCGTCACGCTCCTCGGCATTCCGGCCGCCATGGCCGCCGAGACCCCCTCGAACCTCTACGTGAACAACCTCGCCGGCTCCAACTGCTCGGACTCCGGGGCCGGTACGCAGGCCGTCCCGTACTGCACCGTCTCGGCGGCGGCCAAGGTCGTGCGGCCCGGCCAGACCGTGCAGATCAGGCCGGGCAAGGCGTACGGCGAGAACGTCGTCGTCGAGCGTTCCGGTGAGCCCGGCAAGCCGATCACTTTCGTCACCGAGCGCCTCCCCGGGGACGGGGAGCGGAACAAGGCGGCACTGGGCAAGGACAAGACCCTGACCGTCAGCGGCGCCTCCCACGTGGTGCTCCGCGACCTGCACGGCTCCGGTCTCCTCAAGGTCACCGGTTCCACCGACGTCGAGCTCGACCGGATCGCCTCCATGGACGGTGACATCGTGGTCGGCGGCGCGAGCACCGACGTGCGCCTCACCCGGAGCATGGTGTCGGACGTCCGCATCGAAGGCGGCGCCCGGGGGACCGTCCTCAGCCGCAACTGGATCCGCAACTACGACGAGGACGGGGTCACGGCGACGGACGCACCGGGCACCGTGGTCACCAACAACACCCTGTACATCGACTGCTCGGCAGCTGTTTCGCTCAGTGGCGCCTCCACCGGGTCCGCGCTGTTCAACAACCTGGTCTACCCGGTCGACTTCACCCCCTGCCCGTCAGGCAAGCAGCACACCGGCATCTCGGTGTCGCAGAGCGCCGCGGCGGGCACGCGCGCCGACTACAACCTGCTGATCGACGGCGGCAAGAGCCAGCTGAGCGCCTACAACTGGGCCGGCGCCGCCTACGAGACCGCCGCGGCGCTCAAGGCCGCGACCGGGCAGGGCGCGCACGACATCCTCCCCCCGTCGGCCTCCGGCGTCGTCGACGAGGTGGACGGCTCCCCGGCCATCGACTCCGGCGACCCGACGGCGCCGGGCGTCCTGCCCACGGACAGGCTGGGCCGCCCGATCGCGGACGACCCGCGCGTGCCCAACACCGGCAAGGACGGCGGCTTCATCGACCGCGGTGCCAACGAGAAGCAGGACGGCCTGGACGAGACCTGGATGGTGGTCAATCCGGACCACGCGCCGGTCGGGACCGTGGTGGAGGTCCAGGCGGTTTCGGACAGCGACTGGCCCACCGCGATGACCTACGAGGTCGACTTCGGCGACGGGTCGGCCCCGGTGGTCACCAGGCAGGGCGGTGATCCGCACGGGCGTGCCACGCACGTGTACGGCAAGCCGGGCGACTACGTGGTCAAGGTGGCGGCCGTCAACGGCGTCGGCAAGAAGGTCTTCGCCCAGAAGCCGACCAAGGTGACCCCGGCGGGCCCGCTGACCGCGAACTTCACGTCCGCGCCGGTCCTGCCGAGCTCGGACAACCCGATCGAGCGGATCTCGCCGCTGACCATCGCCGTCGACACGGCCGCCTCGGCGGCGCCGTGGCCGGTCGAGAACGTGACCGTGGACTTCGGTGACGGCAGCCGCCCCGCCCTCGGCAACCAGCTGGGCAACTTCCGGTACGCCTACGGCACGCCGGGCGAGTACCAGGTGACGGTGTCCCTCAAGGACATCAAGGGTGCCGAGTCCAAGGTCACCAGGACGGTGAAGGTCGACTACGCGGCGTCCGGGTACGTGGCGACGGAGCCGTTCCGTCTGCTGGACAGCCGGAGCAGCGGCGGCGCGCTGCGTGGCGGTGTGCCCACCTCGGCGGTCCTGCCGGTCGGTCTCAACGTGCCGAATCACGTCATGTCCGGCTCGATGGCCTCGGTGGTCCTCAACGTGACGGTCACCAATGCCACCCAGGACGCCTTCGTCAGCGTGGCTCCGTACGCCCAGGAGCGTCCGTCGACCTCGAACCTCAACGTCCGCGCGGGCGGCACGGTGTCGAACACGGTCACCGTCCCCGTCAGCGCGCTCGGGCAGGCGTGGTTCACGCTCAACGCCGGCCAAGCCGACCTGATCGTGGACTTCGTCGGCTACTACCAGCCGAACATCGGGCAGAAGTTCAGCCCCATCGTCCCGAACCGGGTCGTGGACACCCGTAACGCCGGCGGCGCGGTGGCCGGTGGTACGACGCGTACGGTCAAGGTCGCGGGCGTGGCGGGGATCCCGGCGGACGCCAAGGCCGTCGCCGTGAACCTGACGAGCACGGACGCGACGTCGAACTCGTTCGTGGTCGCCTACCCGGACCCGGCCAAGCGGCCCGAGGTGTCGAACCTGAACCCGGAGCCGGGCAGGGCCAAGTCGAACCAGGTCATCGTCCCGGTCGGCCCGAACGGCACGATCACCCTCTACAACCACTGGGGTTCCGCGCACCTGATCGTGGACGCGGTCGGCTACTACGGCAAGGACGGCAAGGCCCTCTTCACGCCGGTCGTGCCGAAGCGTCTCGGTGACACCCGGCTGACCGGCAAGGTCGCCGCCGGTGCCACCACGACGGTGGCCGGTGTCCCCGCCGGCGCGGTCGGTGCCGTGGTGAACCTGACCGCCACCGAGTCCGAGGGGGCGGGCTACCTGACGGCGTACGGCTTCGGGTCGGCCCGGCCGGACGCGAGCAGCCTGAACACGCTGCCGGGTCTGACCGTCCCGAACCACGTGACGACCCCCGTCGGAGACGGCAGGATCAGCGTCTTCAACGGCCCCTGGGGCGGCTCGACGCACGTGATCACCGACCTGCTGGGCTACTTCACCCAGGGCTGATCACCCGGCGCGCACCACGGAGCCCCGGCCCCCGCACCCCGCGGGAGCCGGGGCTCCTGTTTCTCAGGGGCGAATGGGGGTGACAGCGGCTTTCGGCCATTGGATGATGATCGGAGACATCGTGGGTTTGCGTGCGCCCGACTGTCGCTGGGGGAACAAGACGTCTACCAGTCGTGCGGCGCCGCGCTCGTGATGGCGTACATCGCCTCTTCGTGAAGGAAACCCTCCTGGTGCGTCCCACTCGCACGACGGTCCTGCTCACCGCAGGTCTCGTCACTCTTCTCGGTGTGCCGGCCGGCGCCGCGGCCGCCGCCGAGACTCCGACCAACCTCTACGTGAACAACCAAGACGGCTCCAACTGCTCCGACTCCGGGGCCGGTACGCAGGCCGTCCCCTACTGCACGATCTCGGCGGCGGCCAAGGTCGTACAGCCGGGCCAGACGGTGCGGATCATGGCGGGCTGGGACTACGGCGAGACCGTCACCGTCGACCGCTCCGGGGAACCGGGCAAGCCGATCACCTTCATGGCCGACCCCGACGGCTATTTCCAGGTGGGTCTGACCAAGCCGCTGTCCGTCAGCGGCGCCTCGCACGTGGTGATGCGCGGTGTGTTCGCCCGGGCCGGCGTCCAGGTCACGCGCTCCAACGACATCGAGCTCGATCGGTTCCGTGCCTCGAGGGGTTACCTTCCCGCGGTACAGGTCGGTGAGGGAAGCACGGACGTACGTGTCACCCGGGGCAACCTGGGCGGCGTCCGGATCGAGGGCGGCGCACAGCGCACCGTCGTCAGCCGCAGCGTGATCGCGGGCCTCTCCGGGCCGGGGGTCGGCGCGGTGGACGCGCCCGGCACCGTCGTCACCAACAACACGCTCCAGGGCTGGTGCGGGTCGACCATCTCGGTCAACGGAGGGTCGACCGGTTCGGCCGTGTTCAACAACGTGGTCCTCACCAGGGGCGGCTCCACCCGCTGTACGTCGCCGACCGATCCGCGCCACGGCATCGCGGTCTCGGCGGGCGCGAAGGCGGGCACTCGTGCCGACTACAACCTGATCGCCCTCGCCCCCACTCTTCCGGACGTGGTGGCCTACAACTGGGCCGGCACCGTCTACAAGGATCAGGCCGCCCTGTCCGCGGCCACCGGTCAGGGCGCCCACGACATCATCACTCCGACGTCCGAAGGCGTCGGCCCGGAGGCGGGCTCCCCGACCGTCGACTCCGGTGACCCGACGGCGCCGGGCGTACTGCCGAGCGACTTCGAGGGGAACCTGACGTCGGACGATCCGAACGTTCCCAACACCGGCAAGGACGGCGGCTTCATCGACCGCGGCGCCTATGAGACCCATGACCGCCTGAGCCAGGTCTGGGTGATCGTCAACCCGGTTCACGCGCCGGTGGGGACCGAGGTGGAGGTCCAGGCCGTCTCGGACAGCGACTGGCCGACCGCGATGACCTACGAGGTCGACTTCGGTGACGGGTCGGCCCCGGTGGTCACCAAGCAGGGCGGCGGGGCGCACGGTCTCGCCAAGCACGTGTACGGCAAGCCGGGCGACTACGTGGTCAAGGTCGCGGCCGTCAACGGCGCCGGCAAGCGGGTCTTCACCGAGAAGCCGACCAAGGTGACCCCGGCCGGTCCGCTGACCGCGAACTTCACCTCCGCGCCGGTCCTGCCGACCTCGGACAACCCGATCGAGCGCATCTCGCCGCTGACCGTCGCCGTCGACCTCGGCTCCTCGGCGGCTCCGTGGCCGCTGGAGAGCGCGACCGTGGACTTCGGTGACGGCAGCGCCCTCGACTACGGCACCGACCTGCGCAGCGTCCGGCACGCGTACGACAAGCCGGGCGAGTACAAGGTGACGGTCTCCCTCAAGGACACCAAGGGCGCCGCGTCCAAGGTCACCAAGGCCGTGAAGGTCGACTACGCCGCCTCCGGTTTTGTGGCGACGGAGCCGTTCCGCCTGCTGGACACCCGGAACACCGGTGGCTCGCTGCGCGGCGGCGTGCCCACCTCGACGGTCCTACCGGTCGGCCTCAACGTGCCGGGGCACGTCATGTCGGGCGGCATGGCCTCGGTGGTCCTCAACGTGACCGTCACCAACGTCACTCAGGACGCCTTCCTCGCGGTGACTCCGTACGCGCAGGAGCGTCCGACGACCTCGAACCTCAACGTCCGCGCGGGCGGCACGGTCTCCAACACGGTGACCGTCCCCGTCAGCGCGCTCGGACAGTCGTGGTTCACGCTCAACGCGGGCCAGGCCGATCTGATCGTCGACTTCGTCGGCTACTACCAGCCGAACATCGGGCAGAAGTTCAGCCCGATCAACCCGAGCCGGCTCGCCGACACCCGTGAGGCGGGCGGCGCGCTGGGCGGCGGTCAGACCCGTACGGTCAAGGTCGCGGGCGTGGCCGGCATCCCGGCGGACGCCTCGGCGGTCGCGCTCAACCTGACCAGCACGGACGCGACGGCCAACTCGTTCGTGTCGGCCTACCCGGACCCGGCGAAGCGGCCCGTGGCCTCGAACCTGAACCCGGAGCCCGGCAAGGCGAAGGCCAACCAGGTCATCGTCCCGGTCGGCCCGAACGGCACCATCACCCTCTACAACCACTGGGGCTCCACGCACCTGGTCGTCGACGCGGTGGGTTACTACGGCAAGGACGGCAAGGCGCTCTTCACGCCGGTCGTTCCGAAGCGTCTCGCCGACACCCGGGACACGGGCAAGCTCGCCCAGGGCGGCACCACGACGGCGGCCGGTGTGCCGGCCGGTGCGGTGGGCGCGGTGGTGAACCTGACGGCGACCGAGTCCGCCGGCGCGGGCTACCTGACGGCGTACGGTTTCGGCGCGGCCCGTCCGAATGCCAGCAGCCTGAACACCCTCCCGGGGATCACGGTTCCGAACCACGTGACGACCCCGGTCGGGGACGGCAGGATCAGCGTCTACAACGGCCCGTGGGGCGGCTCGACGCACGTGATCACCGACCTGCTGGGGTACTTCACCCAGGGCTGATCACCCGACGCACACCACGGAGCCCCGGCCCCCGCGCAGAGCGGAGGCCGGGGCTCCCGGCTTTTGCCTGCCCGGGTCTCAGCCGTCGGCCTTGGCGGCGTTGCCGAGGACCTTGGTCGGGGTGATGCGCACGACGACGCGGACGGCCGCGTCGGCGCCCTCCGCGTACTCCTTGCCGCCGCCCGGGCCCAGGTACTCCTCGGCGATGCGGACCGCGACCGCCCGGCCGGTGTCCTCGGTGACGGTGGCGGTGCCGCGGATCTCGGCGTACAGGTAGGGGTTGGCCAGGTCGAAGACGGTCACACCGACCCGTCCGTCCCGGACGATGTTCCGCTCCTTGCGGCGGCCCTGCTCGGTGGAGATCAGGATGTCGTGCCCGTCCCGACTCACCCAGACCACGGAACTCTGCGGGCTGCCGTCGGGGTTGAGGGTGGACAGGACGGCGGGATGCGGCGCGTCCAGCAGTTGCCGCACGGTTTCGGTCAGCTCAACAGTCATGCGGCTCAGGCTAGTTGGCGGTGTCGGATTCGGCTCTCCGACTACACGAAGTCGAGGAGGGGCGCCGCCGTGCCGTCGATGGCCAGTTCCGCCCAGACGGTCTTCCCGACGACCCGCTCGGCCGCCCCCCACCGCTCCGAGAGCGCGCTGACGATGTGCAGGCCGCGCCCGTACTGGTCGTCGTGTGCGGCTGCTCGCGGCTCGGGCTGCCGCTCTCCCTTCGGATCGGTGACCGCGATGCGGAGCACTGCTCCGCGGAGCTCGACCTCGACCCGGAGGTACCGGTCCCACACCGAGCCGTGAATGAGGGCGTTGGTGGTCAACTCGCTGGTCAGCAGGGCCGCATCGGCCGCGAGCTGCGGGTGCCCCCACACCACGGCGAGCCATGCGGCGCGGCGCCGGGCCGTGGGCACCGAGTCCTGCCGGGGCGGGTAGTTCCGTACGTCGTACCGGGTGAGCTGGTCCATGTCCCGAGCACCTCCTGTGCGGGCGGTGGCATGCCGGCGCCGCCTTGTGGGCAGCGCGGTGCACTTCCGCCAACTGACGCTGTGCGGTGAGCAGTTCGTCACCGACGGTAGGGCTCCGCTCGCTGGGGGTGCAAGCTCTTCCGGGGAAATCTATCCCCAGGGAGTAGTTGTGCCCTCCGGGCAGGGCGCGGAAGACTGCCTCCGGTACAAGGAGGTGGACCAAGTGCCCACGGACAACCGGGTATCCACGGTGCTGGCGCGTCGGCTGGGCGGTGAACTGCTGCGGCTGCGCGACGAAGCGGGCTTGACGCAGCCGCAAGCGGCGCAGGTGCTGAGCGCGACGGCGGCCAAGATCGCCAAGATGGAGCGCGGCTGGGTCCCGTTCCGGGATCCGGACATCGTCGCCCTCTGCAAGCTGTACGGCGTGACCGACGAGGCGAAGGTTCGCAGCCTGCTGTCCCTGGCCAAACTGGACCGCGAGCGGCGTAAGGCCAAGGGCTGGTGGCAGCAGGTGCCGACCATGCGCGGCCTGGCCGAGTACGTCGCAATGGAAGATGTGGCCACCCGCATTCGAACCTGGCACCTGGCCCTCATCCCCGGATTGCTCCAGACCGCGGACTATGTCCGAGCGTTGGGTGTCACGTCAGACTGGACGCATCCTGACGAGATCGAGGTCATGGTGGCGACGCGGATCAAGTGGCAAGGACGGCTATGGGGTGACAGGCCGTTGGAGTTTCATGCGGTGCTCTGGGAGGCTGCGCTTCGCCAGCAGATCGGTGGCCCGGACGTGATG
>NZ_JBHWJY010000033.1:44571-80623 GCF_042731135.1 Streptomyces sp. NPDC059874 | reverse complement strand
CAGCGGGAATCCCGCGGCGGCGGCCTTCTTCGTACGTCCTGATGAGCTACAGGCGGATCAGGCGGCGGGGGAGGACGCCACCCGGTGCGTGACGCAGCCGTGGCCGGCCGGGGAGGAACGGGGCCCGGACGCACGGTGGTCCACCTCGAAGACCCCCATCAGCACCGGGTCCAGGCAGGTGCAGGTGCGCTGCGCCGGCCGGGGCTCCGGGGTGCGCAGCAACTCCAGGTAGGCGGCCTCCGTCTCCGGCGCGGGGTCTATGCCGAGCTCCTCCGCCAGCACCTCCCGCAACTGCTGGTAGCTCCGCAGCGCCTCGGCGCGGTTGCCGGCCCGGGAGTGGGCCGCCATCCGGCAGCGGTATGCGCTCTCCCGGAACGGGGCCCGGCGCACGGCCTCCTCCGCGTAGCGCAGGGAGTGGTGCTCGTCGCCCAGGGCGGAGGAGGACAGGCTCGCCATCTCCAGTGCCCGCAGGCGGAGTTCTTCGAGCTGTTCGCGCATCGCGTCGACCCATTCGCCCTCGTGCGAGGGCAGGAACGAGCCGCGCAGGTTCGACACCGCGCCGGCCGCGAGCTGCTGGGCGACCGCGTAGGCGCCCGTCGCGTAGGCCTCGGCGGCCTCGGTCACGGCCACTTCCGCGCACTCCACGTCCACGGCCGCGTCCTGAGGAAGCCGCAGGATGTAACGGCCGCCCTGCGCGACGAGAGGGGTGACCCCCGGCTGGTCCTGGGGCGTCGTGACGAAGGTGCGCACCCGGCTCACCAGGCTGCGCAGTGCGGACGCCCACGTGTCGGGCAGACCCTCGGGCCAGATGGTTTCGGCCAGTTGGTCACGGTCCGTGCCCCCGGCCCGCTCCATGAGCAGCCGGGCGAACGCCACTTGGGCCTGGGCGCTCGACAGGTGTTGTGGCGGTGCTCCGTCCGGCTCGATCGTGACAAGGCCTACGAGTCTGATCAGCACTATGCACTCTCCGAAACGGTCGTCATCCGGCCGAGTCCCCCAAGGTCGTGCGATTCAGAGAATAGCGGCGGTCCGCTCTTGCGTCGCTCTTGCGCCCCACGAGCCTTAATGGAATTCCACTAGAGCCCCGCCGGAAAAACGGCGGAGCGTCGATGGAGTTCCGGGTCCGCCGGACGATCGCGACGAGGAGAAGCACGTGAACGCATCCGCTGCCTGGAAGCGCTTGGAGCCGAAGCTGGCGTATTTCCGTGACCGCGTCCGGTCGCTGGAATACGAGCCCAATCGGAAGAACAGCTTCGTCGCCTACACGGCCGAGCGGGACTCCGCGTACGCCGACCAGGACGGCCGCCGGCTGCTGATGATGTCCGGCTACTCCTACCTCGGGCTCGCCGGCGACGAGCGCGTCGTCGCGGCCGCCAAGGCCGCCGTCGACCTCTACGGCACCGGAAACCACGGCGTGCGGGCCCTGGCCGGCACGACCCCCCTGCACGAGGAACTGGAGGCGGAGGTCGCCAAGGTGGCCGGCCGCGAGAAGGCCCTGGTCTTCGGCTCCGGCTACGCCGCGAACACCGGCACCGTCGGCGCGATCGTCGGTCCCGGCGACACCGTCTTCATCGACAAGTACGACCACGCGAGCATCGTCGACGGCTGCAAGCTCTCCGGCGCCACCGTCACCCGCTTCCGCCACAACGACGTCGCCCACCTGGAGCGCCGCCTCGCGGCCGCCCCCGACACCGGTGTCCGCCTGGTCATCGTCGACAGCGTCTACTCCATGGACGGCGACATCGCCCCCCTGGTCGACCTGCGCAAGGTCTGCGACGCCCACAACGCGCTGCTGATGGTCGACGAGGCCCACGCGCTCGGCGTCATCGGCGCCACCGGCAAGGGCATCGAGGAGCACTTCAACCACGAGGTGAAGGTCGACGTCAAGCTCGGCACCCTCTCCAAGGCCATCCCCTCCATGGGCGGCTGGGTCGCCGGGTCCGCCGAGTTCATCCACCACCTGCGCTACGCCGCCCGCCCCTTCCTCTTCTCCGCGGCCCTCGGCGGCGCCCAGACCGGCGCGGCCCTGGAATCCCTGCGGATCCTGCAGCGCGAGCCGTGGCGGGTGGAGTTCATCCAGAAGCAGTCCGCGCGCTTCCGCGACACCCTCAACGAGGCCGGCATCAGCACCGTCGACAGCGAGACCGCCGTCGTCCCCGTCATCGCCGGCTCCGACCACGCCGCCTACGACCTCGCGACCGTCGCCCGCAAGAACGGCGTCATCGGTCTCCCCGTGGTCACCCCGGCCGTCCCCAACGACCTGGCCCGGCTGCGCATCGCCATCACCGCCGCCCACACCGAGGCCGACCTCGACTTCGCCGCGGAGGCCTTCATCAAGTCGGCGCGCGAGTGCCGGATCATCTGACCGCCCTCACGACGACCGCTCACACGCCTTAGGGAGCAGACATGCCTGGACCGTCCAGGGGCAGTTCGGCGCGGCCGCCCGTAGCCATCACCGGCATGGGCGTGGTCACCCCCGGCGGGTGCACCCCGGACGAGCTGTGGCAGACGCTGCGGGCCGGCCGGTCCACCGCCGCCGAGCTCACCCACTTCGACCTCAGCCGGCACCGGGTCCGGATCGGCTGCCGGGTTCGCGGACTCGACGGGCTCGCCGGGCTCGTCCCGGCCAAGGAAGCCCGCCGGATGGACCCCTTCGCCCACTACGGCACGGCCGCGGCCCTCGCCGCCCACCGCGACGCGGGATCGCCCACCGCCGCAGCCGGCCGCACCGCCATCGTCGTCGGCAACGCCGTCGGCGGCCGCGCCACCAGCGACCTGGAATCCGCCCACTTCACCGAAGGCGGCCCGGCCAAGGTCAACCCGCTGATGCCGCTGATGACGATGCCCAACGCGGCCGCCGCGCACATCGCCATCCGGCTCGGCTGGACCGGCCCCGCCCTCACCGTGGCCAACACCTGCGCCAGCGGCGCCGACGCCATCGGACACGCCCTGATGCTCCTGCAGACCGGCCGCGCCGACCTCGTCATCGCCGGCGGCGCCGAGCACACCCTCACCCCGGTCACGCTGGCCGGCTTCGGCAACCTCAACGCGGTCTCCTTCCGCAACGACGACCCGGAGCGCGCCTCGCGCCCCTTCGACAAGGACCGCGACGGCTTCGTGATGGGCGAGGGCGCCGGGTTCGTCGTACTGGAACGGCTGGAGGACGCCACGGCCCGCGGCGCGAAGACGTACGGGCTGGTCGCCGGGTACGCCGCCACCGCCGACGCCCACCACCTCGCGATGCCGCTGCCCGACGGCGCCGGAGCCGCGGCCGCCATGGAGGGCGCCATCGCCGACGCCGGCCTCGACCCCTCCGACATCGTGCACGTCAACGCGCACGGCACCTCGACCCCGCACAACGACCGGTCCGAGGCGGCGGCCCTGCGGAAGGTGTTCGGCACCGCCCAGCCGCCCGTCACCGCCCCCAAGTCCGTCATCGGCCACCTCATCGGCGCCGCCGGCGCCGTCGAACTCATCGCCACCGTGCAGGCCATGCGGCACTGCGAGGTGCCGCCCACCGCCAACCACGAACAGCTGGAGCCAGGAATGGACATCGACGTCGTCCACGGCGCACCCCGCGCCGTGCCCTCGGGACCCGCGATCACGAACTCCTTCGGGTTCGGCGGGCACAACTCCTCAGTGGTGGTGACGCCGGTATGACGCTCCTGTCGCTGCCCTCCCCGGTCCGTACGCTCACCGTCACCGAGCCCGAGATCACCGACTACCGAGGCGCCGCACGGCGCGGGCTCCCCACTGCCCGCCCCGGCCAGGCCTCGCCCGTCCACACCTTCGTCCTCGCCCACACGGTGGCCGAGCAGACCGTCGCCGCGCTGACCGAGGCCGAGCCCGGCCCGGTGTCCGTGGTCCACCTCGGCCAGGACATCCGCACCGCCCGCCCGGTCCGGCCCGGCGAGGAGGTGACCGTACGACTCGACGTGCTCGGCATACGAAAGGAGCCGCGCGGCGCCCGGATCGCGCTGCGGGTCCGGCTCACCGGCGAGGACGGCCCGGAACCCTTCGCGGAACTGGTCATCTCCGCCCTGCTGGTGGGCGCGACCCTGCTGGAGCCGTTCGGCGACATCGCGGGCGGCCCCGCCGCCCCGACCCCGCTCGGGGCGGGCGAGGCGCAGAGCGCGGTGCACGAGCTGACCACCGACTGGATCAGTACGTACGCCCACGCCTCCGGCGACCTGAACCCCATCCACCTCGACGAGGACGCGGCCCGGGGGGCCGGCTTCGACACCGTCATCGCGCACGGCATGAGCGTCGTCGCCCTCGCGGTGGAGGAGGCCGTGGACCGCTTCGCGGGCGGCGACTCCGCCAAGGTGCGCGGCCTCGGCTGCCGATTCTCGGCCCCCGTGCCGCCCGGCATCCCGCTGGAGATCACCCTGCAGCCGGACGCCGAGGCCCGCGTCGTCCGCTTCACCTGCAAGACGCCGAAGGGCGCGGCCGTCAAGAGCGGCTGGATCGAGCTCGACCGGCCGGCCGCGGCGGAGGCGGGTGAGCTGCCGTGACCACGACTCCCGGAATTCCGGCCGCCCCGGTCGTCGAACTCGGCCTCCTCGGCGGATTCCTGACCCAGGTCCGCGACCGCCCCCACGCCACCGCGCTCGTCTTCAACGGGGACGAGACCAGCTACCGGGAGCTGTACGAACTCGCCGGACAGGAACGGGACCGGCTCGCCCGGCTCGAACTCGCCCCCGGAGTCCCGGTCGGCGTCCTCGCCGACAAGTCCCCCGGCGCCGTGGCCCTCGTCCTCGGATGCCTGCTGGCCCGCCGGCCGCTGCTGCTCCCCTCCCCCGCCCTCGCCGACACCCTGCTCGCCGATCTCTTCGCCCAGGCCGGCTGCGCCCACGTCCTCGCCCCCGGCGGCCAGACCGCCCGGGTCACACCCAACCCGGACGTCGCCGCCCAGCCGCTGCCGGCCGACGAGGCCGCCGACGTGGCCCTCATGCTCACCACCTCCGGCTCCACCAGCCTGCCGAAGATCGTCCCGATCGGCCTGGACGCCGTGGACCGGTTCACCCGGTGGGCCGGCAACGCCTTCGAGATCGGCCCCGACCGGACCGTCCTCAACTACGCCCCCCTCAACTTCGACCTCTGCCTCCTCGACGTCTGGACCACCCTCGCCCGCGGCGGCCGCGTCGTCCTCGTCGACCCGGCACTGGCCGCCCACGGCCGCCACCTGAGCGACCTGGTCCAGCGCCACGGAGTGCAGGTGGTGCAGGCCGTACCGATGGCCTTCGGGCTCCTCCAGGACGCCGCCGCCAAGACCGGCGACATCTTCCCCGGCGTCGAGCACGTGATGTTCACCGGTGACGCCATTCCCGACCGCACCTTCGCCGCCCTGCCCGCCCTCTTCCCCAAGGCCCGCATCCACAACATCTACGGCTGCACGGAGACCAACGACAGCTTCATCCACGAGGTCGACACATCGGTCACCTCCTTCCCGCCCGTACCCATCGGTCGCCCGCTGCCCGGCGTGCGCGCCCTCGTCCTCGACCCCGACACCCTCACCCCCGTCGAAGGCCCCGGCAGCGGAGAACTGTTCGTCTCCACCCCCTTCCAGACCCGCGGCTACCTCGACCGGACCCGGCACGCCGACAAGTTCACCGACCACCCGCTCGGCCTCGACGACCGCCGCTGGTTCCGCACCGGAGACCTCGTACGGCGCGACGGTGCCGGCACCCTGCACCTGACCGGACGCACCGACTTCCAGGTCAAGGTGCGCGGAGTCGCCGTCAACACCGCCGAGATCGAACGGGTCCTGCAGGAACACCCCGAGGTCCTGGAGGCGGGCGTCGCCGCCCTGCCCGACCCGATCGCGGGCAAGCGACTCGTCGCCGGCGTCCAGCGCGCCCCCGGCTCCACCCTGACCGGCCTGCAACTGCGCACGCACTGCGCCCGGCACCTGCCCAGGGCCGCCGTGCCCCACCAGCTCACGGTCACCGACGTGCCGTTGCCGAAGACGGCCACCGGAAAGGTCGACCGCAAGGCGCTCGACCGGCTCGACCAGCTGAGCCTCACCACCACACCCGTAGCCACACCTCTCGCCGAAGGAATCCCGTCATGAGCAACGTCGACACCATCAAGAACTTCGTCATCACCGAGTTCCTCCCGGGCACCCCGGCCGCCGAGCTCGCGGTCGACCACGACCTGCTCAACGACGGGGTCATCGACAGCCTGGGCGTCCTCAAGCTGATCGCCTGGGTCGAGGACCGCTTCGAACTCGCCATCGGCGACGAGGACCTGGACCCCAACAACTTCCGCAGCGTCGAGTCGATCGACACCTTCATCACCCAGGCCCGCAGCACGGCCGCCGCCTAGGCCAACCACCCAAGGCACCCCCGACGGAGACGAGACGGAGACCGACCGTGCACGACGCACTCACAGGCCTGCTGGAGCAGCAGGCTCCCGTCGGCCGCGAGACCTGGCGGTCCTGGTGGGACCAGCTGGGCGCGGGCAGCCTCGACAAGGCCGAGGTGCTCGCCCTGCTGGCCTCCCTGAGCAGCCGGCTCCCCGACCACCAGACCCTGCGCCACCTGCTGGACTCGCTCGCCGAGCGCCGGCCGGCGGGCCCGGTGACCACCCCCTGGGAAGGCACCGTGAACGTCGTCGGCACCGGCGGCGGGCCCAAGACGTTCAACATCTCCACCGCCTCGGCGTTCGTCGCCGCGGCAGCCGGGGTCAAGGTCGTCAAAACCGGCTCCCGCGCCTACACCAGCTCGCTCGGCTCCGTCGACCTGCTGGAACGGCTCGGTGTCCGCCTCACCTCCTCCTACGCCCAGACCGAGGACACCCTCGCCACGTACGGGATCGCCTTCGCCGGGCCCTTCGTCTACCCGGCGCAGCTGACCCGGCTGGCCCGGACCGTGGCCCCGCTGAGCATGAAGCCCTTCGGCCGGTTCCTGAACGCCCTGGGCCCCTTCCTCGCCGACCTGCCGGTGGCCGCCCAGGTCACCGGGGTCTCGGCGGCCGCACCGCTCGAGACCCTGCGGGAGCTCGCCGCGACCACCACCACCCGTCGCATCTGGCTCACCACCAACGACACCGGCGCGGACGAGCTGCTCCCCTTCGCGACCAACACCGTCCACGGGGACCACTTCCTGACCCGGATCATCCGGCCGGGCGAACTCACCCCCGGCGACGGCTCCTTCGGCGACCTGCGACCGGCCGCCGACCCGGCCGGAGCGGTCGAACACTTCCTCTCCGTCCTCTCCGGCACGGCGGGCCGGGTGGCCACCCGGACGGTCTGCCTCGGTGCGGCCGCCCTGGTGGTGGCCGCCGGCACCCGCCGGGACTGGCCCTCCGCGGTCTCGCTCGCCGAGGAGGCGGTCCGCTCCGGCGCCGCCCACGACCTGGCGCAGCGCCTCGCGGCCACCGCCCCGGCCCCGCGCACCCTGGCGGTGGCCCGTGCCTAGGCCTCCGGCGGTGACAGGGACGACGACCGGCACCATCACGGCGGGGACGGACTCCGCCTCGACCGTGACGCCGACGACGGCCCCCGCCCGGGTCACGGGGCCGACCGCCGCCCAGGCCGCGCAGGCGGCTACGGCACCCGCCCCCGCCCCCTTCTTCGCCCGCCGCACCCCCGGCGGGGCGCCCGGACTGGCGCTCTTCCTCAACGCGGGCGACCCGCCCCTGCCGGTCCTGCGGGACCTGGTCCTGATGCTCGACGAGGAGGGCGTGGACTGCCTGGAACTGGCCGTCCCGTTCCCCGACTCGGTCACCGACGGCCCGGTCGTCCGGCGCTCCGCGCGCCGGGCCCTGGACCGCGGCGGGGCCGAACTGGACGACGTACTCGCCTTCATCGCGGACGTACGGCCGCACCTGGCCCACCTGCGGATCGCCCTGCTCGCCGACTGGAGCCACTCCCTCAAGCACCGGGACCTGGCCACCGCCACCCGCGAGATCGCCGCGTCGGGAGCGGACGGACTGCTGGTGCACGCGCTGCCGCCGCGGCTGCGCGCCGCACACCTGGAGTCCGCGGCGGCGGCGGGCATCCCCGTCGTCACCACCTGCTACGCCAAGAGCGAGCCGGAGACGCAGGCCCTGGCCGCCGCACACGCCTCCGCCTACCTCTACCTCGTCGCCCACTACGGACGCAGCGGGACCGCACCCGCCGCCGGCCACGCCGCGCTGGCGCGGACGGTCACCGGGCTCCGGGCGCACACGAACTCCCCGATCGCCGTCGGCTTCGGGGTCAGCACACGGCAGGACGTCGAGGCCGTCGGGGCCGCCGGCGCCGACGCCGCGATCATCGGCTCCGCCGCTGTGGCGGCCGTGGAGCGGGCGCAGGAAGCCGGTCGCGATGTGACCGAGGCCTTCCGCGAGTTCGTCCGCTCGGTCCTGCCCGAAGAACCGCACTGACCGCACTGACCGCACTGACCGCATTGGCCTCACTGGCCTCACTGGCCTTCTCGACCACCAGAAGAGAGCTCCACCCCTCATCCGGAACATCCGTGCACCACCCTCACACCGGGAGATCGCCATGATCGTTCGTGACATCGAGTCCGTGAAGACCGTCGAGTGGGGCAACGGCCTCAGCCGCCGCTTCCTCCTCGCCGAGGACGGCCTGGGCTACTCGCTCACCGACACCACCGTGCTGGCCGGCACCAAGTCCCGCCTGGAGTACGTCAACCACCTGGAGGCCTGCTACTGCATCGAGGGCTCCGGCGAGGTCATCGAGCTCGACGGCACCTCGCACGAGATCGTCCCGGGCCGGATGTACGCCCTCGACCAGCACGACGCCCACTACCTCGTCGCCAGCCCGCACGAGGACCTGCGCCTGGTCTGCGTCTTCTCGCCGGCCCTGCGCGGCGACGAGGTCCACAGCCTCGACGCGCACACCTCCTCCGCCTACTGAGGCGCAACGGCGCCCACCCGAAGCGCCACTCATCCGAACCACCACCGAAACAAAGGGGTCCGTCGTGATCCGTTGGAACGCCGACCAGGCCGAGCTGCGCGACAGCCTGGAGCGGTGGGGAGACGCACTCAGCGCAGACCACATCGAACTCGACGAGCAGTCCGCCTTCTCGGAGGACAAGTGGAAGCTCGTCCAGAAGACCGGGATCCTCTCACTGCCCTTCGACGAGGACCACGGAGGCCTCGGGCAGTCGATCCTCACCACCATGCACGTGCTGGAAGGCCTCGGCGAGTACAACCGCGACTCGGGCCTCAGCTTCTCGGTCACCACGTCCATCTGCTCCACCGGAATCCCGCTCCAGCAGTTCGGCACCGTCGAGCAGAAGGAGCGCTACCTGCCCCTGATCTGCTCGGGCGAGGCGATCGGCGCCCACGCCATCACCGAGGCCGAGGGCGGCTCGGACGCCATGGCGATGACCACCAGGGCCATCCGTGACGGGGACGACTTCGTCATCAACGGCAGCAAGTGCTTCGTCAGCAACGGACCGGTCGCCGACCTGATCGTGCTCTACGCCCGGACCCACCCGGACGGCGGCCCGCTCGGCACGACGGCGTTCCTGATCGACCGCAAGACCCCGGGAATCACGGCCGGCAAGCCCATGAAGAAGATGGGTCTGCGGACCTCGCCGATCAGCGAGCTGTTCTTCGACGACGTACGGGTCCCGAAGAGCGCGGTGCTCGGCAGGGTGGGCGGCGGGTTCATGGTCATGGACCACGTGATGAAGCGGGAGATCCTCTTCTCCTTCATCGTCAACGTGGGCGAGATGCAGCACCGGCTGGAGCGGTGTGTCGAATACGCGAAGACGCGTAAGTCGTTCGGAAAGGCGATCGGTTCGTACCAGACGATCGCCAACAAGATCGTCGACATGAAGATCCAGCTGGAGACCGCCCGCAAGTGGCTCTACGACACGGGCGAGAAGCTGCAGGCCGGCGAGAACGTCACCCAGGACCTCGCCATCGCCAAGCTCGTCACCAGCGAGGCCAACCTGGCCGGCAGCCTCAGCGCCGTGCAGATCTTCGGCGGCCACGGCTACATGTCGGAGTTCGGCCTGGAGCAGGAAGTGCGCAACGCCGTCGGCGGCACCATCTACTCCGGCTCGAACGAGATCCAGTACAACCGCATCGCCTCCACCCTGGGACTGGGCAAGTGAGCACCACGCGCCCCCTGTCCCAGACGCTGCTGAAGGTCTGCGGGGCCACGGTCCCGCAGGACATCGAGGCGGCGGCGGCCGCCGGGGCGGACTGCGTCGGGCTTTGGCACGGCGTACCCGGCGGCCCGTCGGAACTGGACCCGGACGGGCTCGCCACCCTCGCGGCGGCGGCCCGTTCGGCCGGCCTCCTGCCGGTGCTGGTGACGTTCCTGGCCGACTCCGCCGCGCTGGCCGAGATCGTCCGGCGCACCGGAGTCGGCTGGGTCCAGCTCCACGCCTACCAACCGCCGGCCGTCGTACGGGCCCTGCGCGAGGCACTGCCCGCCGAGACCGGCATCGTCAAGGTGCTGCACGTCGACGAGGGCGGGGGCTGTGTGGAACGCCCGCTGATCGGCGCGTACGAACGGGCCGGCACCGACCTCTTCCTCCTCGACACCGCCACCGGGGACGGCCGGATCGGCAGCACCGGACGCACCCTCGACCCGGCCCGCCTCACCGCCCTGCTGCCCCGGCTGACCAAGCCGTTCCTGCTGGCCGGCGGCCTGTCCCCGGCCAACCGCCCCGCCTACGAGGACGTCGTGCACCACACCGGTTTCCGCGGCATCGACGTGGACACCGCGGCGCGCGACCTGACGACCGGCCGCTTCGGCGTCCCGGAGATCGCCGCCCTGGCCCGCGCCTGGCGCACGGGCGCCCACATCGCCCCCGTCCCCGACGACCCCCGACTGGAGCTCTCGCGATGACGAAGCAGAACCGGACCGGCTTCCCTTTTCTCGAGGCCCTCCAGGCCTCCCCGACCCCAGTGGTGATGGAGGTGAAGCGGCGCGACGCCCACGGCTACGACCTGGTCGGCGGCCGCACCCCGGCCGCGATCGTGGGGGCGTACGAGATCGCGGGCGCGCCCTGCATCTCCGTCGTGACGGGCCGCTGGTTCGGCGGCTCACCGGCGCTGCTGCGGGACGTGGCGGCGCTGACCGACCTCCCGCTCCTCCAGAAGGACTTCATCACCAGGAAGGACCAGATCCGCACGGCGAAGGAACTCGGGGCGTCCGCGGTACTGCTGACGGCGGCGCTGCTCCCCGCGTCGAGCATGCGCACGCTGGTCACGGAATGCCTGCTGACCGGCCTCACCCCCTTCGTGGAGGTCACCGCGGAGTCCGAACTCGAAGCGGTCCACCACCCCGAGGAGTGCGTGATCGCGGTCAACAACAAGGACATCAAGACGCGCGAGCGCGGCGCCGGCGACCTCGGCCGCTCCCTGGACCTCCTCCCGGCTGTCCGCGCGCTCGGCACCGCCTGCCCGGTGAGCGCCAGCGGCATCGACGGCCCGGAGACCGCCGCCGAACTCCTCGACGCCGGCTTCGGAGGCCTGCTGGTGGGCACCTCGCTGCTGCGCACCGGATCCCCCTCGGCCTGGGTGGACGCGATGGCCGCGGCCCGGAAGGAGCTGGCGGTCCGATGACCACTCTGCTGGGCGGCGTACGCCCGTACACCCTGAACGCGGCGGGCATCCCGCTGTCGGCGATCCTCGCCCTGCCGGACGGCGGCGCACCGCCCCGCTCCACGATCCTGGCCATCCACGGCCGGGGCATGCGGGCGGCGTACTGGAACTCCTTCATCCCCCTCGCCACCAGCCTGGGCCACGCGGTCCTGGCGGTCGACCGGCCCGGCTACGGGGACTCGGCGAACCTGCTCCCCGAGGGCCAGCGCCTGGCCGAGCAGGCGGAGACCCTCCACGCGGCCCTCAAGGAGCACGCCGCCGGGTACGACATCGGCGCCGGGGTCTTCCTCCTGGGCCATTCGGACGGCGGCAAGGTCGCCCTCCACACGGCGGCCACGGACGGCGCCCTGCCCCTGCTCGGCCTGGACGCCTCGGGCGTCGGCTACCGCTACAACCCCGAGGCCCTGCACTTCCCGTCCACCCTCGGCGGCGGCGCCACCAAGCTCAACTGGGGCCCCCTGCCGCTGTACCCGCGCGGCACCTTCCAGGCGAGCCGCGCCCTGCTCTCCCCGACCCCGCCCCGGGAGTCGGCGGAAACCCTGCGCTGGCCCGGCCAGTACGAGGAACTCGCCTCGCGCGTCCGCATCCCGGTCCGCCTCACCTTCGCGGAACACGAGGCCTGGTGGGACCTGGACGCCGCCACCCTGACGGCGATGGCCTCCCGCCTCACCTCGTCCCCGCGCGTGACCCTGGAACACCTCCCGGCGGCGGGCCACAACATCACCCTCGGCCACGCGGCCGCGGCGTACCACCTGCGGGTGCTGACGTTCCTGGAGGAGTGCCTGCCGGCCGGGCGGGCCTAGAGCTCCGAGGTGTCGAGCTCGATCCCGAACGGCTCGGGCAGCCGCAGGGCCGTCCCGAAGGGGTGCGGCCCCTCGGTCCGGGTGTACCCGAGCCGCCCGGGCTCGGAGAAGAGCGTGACGGTGCCTTCGACCCGGTCGACGAGGAGGTAGAGCGGTGCGCCGTACTCGGCGTACCGCCTGCGCTTGACGACCCGATCGGTCTCCGCGTTCGACTCCGAGGTCACTTCGACGATGAGCAGTGTCTGGTCGGGCAACAGGGCCCCACCGCCCTTCGCCGGCTCCTTCGGTACGACGGCGATGTCGGGGACGTACCAGTTCGGCGACCCGGGCAGGTCGAGATCTCCCGACCCCATGAAGCAACCCAGCTCACCGACCCGGTCCCGGAGGACCTGTCTCACCACGGCAGCCGACGCCTCGTCACCCCAGGGCCGAGACTGGCGCACGATGTGCCCTTCGATTCCCTCGACGTGGTCGTCGGCCATGTGCTGGATGGCGTACTTCAACGCGCGCTCGGGGTCGGCGGCCATGGGCGTGACGGTAGCTCTCCGGCAGGGGCGGGGCCCGGTGGTAGGCCCCGCCGTCACTCGGACGGGGTCAGGAGCCTACGAGCCGGTGGGGTTCATCGAGCCACGCGTACTGGCCGGCCCCGTCGACTGTGATGCCGAAGCGGGTGATGTGGGGACGGCCCCGGAGCTCGTACCACGTGTAGGCCGCCGTCACCTCCGCCCACAGGTCGCGCGGTCCCCACGAACGGACCGCGTCCTCCTCCCACCAGTCGCCGTAGCGGACGATCGTGGCGGACGTGCCGGACTCGTCGACGAACTGGCCCTGTCGGGCATCGCCTTCCCCGCGGTGCGAGTAGGAGACGTCCGGGACCTGAAGGCCGATGGCGAAGTCCTGGAGGTGGCCGCCACCCAGAACCTGCGCCGGGTCGATCGGTGACCTCCGGATGGTCGACTCCTCCGGGACGTGGAGGTCGACGGTCGGCCGCTCGGAGCGGATCCACATGTACGAGGACTCGCCGACGAACCAGCCCTGTGCCTTCGTGCCCCCGCTGTCCACACGGAGCCGCAGGAGCCCCGCGTTGCTGTACGCCGTTCCGAACGGGGTAAGGATCAACCCGCTCCGCCTGGACTGCTCGACCCAGGTGTACGGGATGTGCCGAAGGGAAGCCGTGTTGATGATCCGGTCGAACGGTTCCCCGTCGGGGGCGCCTTGGAGACCATCCCCGACGATCAGTTCTGGGTCGTAGCCGGCGGCCTTGAGGTTGGAGGCGCCCGCGCGCGCGATCTCCTCGTCGACTTCGACGGCCACCACCCGCTCCGAGCAGGCGCGCTCGCACAGCAGGGCGGTGTGATAGCCGGAGCCGTAGCCGATCTCCAGCACGCGGGACCGAGACTTCAGGTCCAGGTGTTGGAGCTTGCGCATGACGATGTCGAGGGCGGACACGGAAGACGTGAAGTCGCCCGCGCTTGGCCCCGGTGTGGTGTCGCCGTCGTCCAGCTGGGTGACCACCGACTGGTGCGGGTTCCACACCGCGCGGCGCCACACCTCGGGCTCCTCGTCGCGGTCGACGAACGTCCAGAGACCTTCGTCGTCCCGCACGGGGAGCCATACGGCCTGCGGGACGAAGGCTTCCCTGTCGACCGTGTCGAAGGCCGGTGCCAGCCAGGGCTCACGCAGTAACCCTGTGGTCAGGAGGGTCTCGCGGCAGATCGCCCGGTTCACTTCTTCCCCGGCTGCGGGGACGAGGGAGGGGTCGAGGGCGTCGAGGGTTGGGGCGACGGGCGGCTCCCGTCCGGGCTGGAGGGCTGGGAGGGAGGTGTCCACGGCTTGTCCTGCGGGGGTCCGGCGTGCTTGCCCATCAGGTTCTCCCATCGCTTTGGTGTGCAGGATGCCCGCCCGGTGGGGGCGGGAGCCGGTGAACGCCGATGACGATCGCGGGCAGGAGGCCGAGCACGATCACGACGTACAGGGCTTGTCGGGTGTGCTCGCTCATCAGGCCGGCTCGATGTTGTCGACGAGCGTCGAGAACTCGCGGCCGGACTTGGCGCGGATGTAAGCCAGCTCCACCCAGCGTTCGTGGACGACCGAGTCCGACACGTTCTCGTGGATCACGGCCATCAGTTCGCCCTCGGCGCCGGACGCGATATCGCGGACGCGACGGCGCAGCAGGCGGTGCGGCAGATACTCGTACCGCTCAGGCATCAGCGGGGTCCGCGTCGGCTCCGATGAACCGTTCCCAGCCGACCCTGGCACGGTCGAGAAGGTCCGGGCTGGGCTCGGGCACTGGCGTCAGACCCAGGCTCGGGTCGTCCGGGGTGTCGATGCAGAGCACGCCACGGGCGCAGCTACGAATCGTGCGGTTGGCCACGGGGGCACTCCCTACCGTCGTCAGCGGGTCGTTAGGACGACGGTAGGGGTGCTTAACGGGAAGAAGAGGCCCGGTTTGGGCCCCCTCGTTCACGCGGCCAACAGGCCGATTTCCACAGCCAACTGGCTGGCCCGCTGCCGACGTTCCGGCAGCCTGGATGAAGCCTCCTCCAGGAGGATCCGCTTCGCGTAGCCGTTGTAGCGAACTGTCTCCGGCGCCGCCGCGTGCGCTTGCTCCAGTGTCGTCAGCGCGGTCTCCTGCTGGCCGTCCAAGTGATAGGCGCGAGCCTGCTCGATCCGGTGCCTCGCCCGCCGAGGACGGGACGGAATCGACGCGGCTTCTGCCCGGTTCGCCTGGCGAACCGACTCACCGCCGGACCGCAGCTCGACCGCGACGGTCACGCCATGTGCCGCCATGACGGCCCGGCCGAAACTGGTGACTCGGTGGAAATAGCCCCCTGGCAGCTGCTGCGCGACGTGGTCCGCGCGGTCCCACCAGCCCCAGGCCATGCCGCTGTCGCGGCGTTTGGCTGCGGTAAATCCGGCCTCGAACTTCAAGGCCCCGACGACCGCCTGTACGTCCAGCGGCGCCTGTGAAAGTCCGGGTTCCAGGCGCCTCAGAGCCTCCGACACGACGTTGTCGGCCTCGTCGTAGTGCCCGGGGCCGGAGTCACGGTGAGCCTGGGCGGACAACCAAGCGGCGACGCCGATCGCGTGTGGGTCCTCAGACTCCTGAGCGGCGGTCATGCCGCGCTCGGACACGCGCCACAGCAGCGACGGGTCTGGCTGGTAGGCGACGAAGAACTGCGCGAGGAAGTACACCTCCGCCTGGAGCGCCTGGGCAGCCCGGCGGTCGGCAGACGTGTTCGCTTGCCGTACCGCAAGCTGGGCGTCCCGGATCAGCCCGGGCAGCAGATCTCCGATGACCTTGCGGTGATTGGGTGCTCCGTGGCGAGCACTCCACGCGGAATCCAGCGCGGCCCGTAGGTACGCCGTTGAGGGTGCGGGGCGATCTGTCCGGGTGGGGAAAGTGGTCAGAGCGGTGCGCACGGCGGGCAGCCTGTCGTGGCCGGGCCCCATGAAGAGATCGGTGTGTGGTTCGGCGTCTACGTCCCCCACGAGGTCGTTCAGGCGGCGGACGCGGAGGGCTTCGGCGATGCGAAGAATCTCCGACAGACGCGGCATTTTCATCGTGCCGGTCTCGATCTTCTTGACCCACGACGCGTGGTGGCCGAGAAGGTCGGCCAGTTGCTCGCGCGTCATGCCTCGGCGGTTGCGGTAGATCTGGACACGTTGCCCGAACGCGACGGGGTTGTCGTACGGGTCGGGGGTAGCATCAGATGACACGGCCTTGCCCCTTCTCTGTGCAGCTCGACACTGAACAGGGTATGGGGCAGGGCCACTTTAGTGTGATCCAGAACGCACGAAAGCGCCCCAGGCGGGGGTGGCCAGCCGGTGGTCAGCGCTCTCGCGAATTGAACTCGGCGATCCGGCTTGCCAGCTCTTCCAGGTTCTCCACGCGGAACGTCGGGAGGGTCCGGGCCTCTTCGCTGTTCCACTGGATCGTGGCCCATGGGCCACGGTGGACGAGCGCGGTGTGCATGCCCGCTGCGGCGCCGGGGCGCAGGTCATTGTCGACGCGGTCGCCCACGTAGAGGATCTCGTCGTTGGCGAACGGTACGACGGCGGCGACGCGGACGAAGAACTCCGGGTCGGGCTTGCTGGCCCCCCAGTCGTCCGAGGTGCCGATGAGGTCGACGTCTTTCGTGAAGAAGCACTTCTCACGCGCTCTCACCGACCCGGCACCAGACCCCCTGGCATTCGCCGCATGCTCCGCCATCGCGGACTCGATCCTCAGTGCCGACAGCAGCGACGCGGCACTGGAGATGCTCTCCCCGGTTCTCCGAGCACTGGGACAGCTGACCGAGTTCGCGAGAGCGCTCGCCTCGACGCTTCGACACGCCCGTTCGATGTCGCTGCCTCTTCGGATCGTCCTCGTCCATGAACAAGCAGCCACCCCAAAGCTCGTGGCGAACTATCGCCCACCCCTGAATGGTCCAGGTCTGCGCCGGATCAGTGGTGGGAAGAGAAGGGCATAGCGTCAGCCCACTCCCAGAACGCGCCGGCTTCGGCCACCTCGCGCTCCATCACCGCGAACAACCTCGAAGGATTCGCCTGCGGAGGGACATCGACCGCGACGTGACGGTCTCCGTTCCACTCGCTCAGCAGACCGGCGGCGTCGATTTCGTTCTTGATCCGAGTGGTTGCTTCAGCCACCCGCTCGGGGTCCGGGCTGGGCATGAGGAGCATGCGCAGGACACGGTGCTGCGAGAGTCCCACAACCTCACCGACCTGGTCATTCTCCGAGAGGACCACGTGGTCTCCGAGAGCCAGTCCATACGTGCAGAACGGGATGCAGGCGATGGAGAAGGCGCCGTAATTGAGGGGTTTCAGCCAGAGCTGTTCCATCTGGCCATCCAGCCCGAACGGCGCCAGATCCGCGTGGGCGATGTAGTTGCGCTGGGCCCGACCGACTGGCTCATCGTGGACGATGAACACCGGCATGTGATCCCCTCCCTGATCGGCTTCGCAGTAATGATGCCGCCGCCGTCCAGAGGCACGGTCAGGGGCTCGATCGAACGGGCCAGGGCTGACCATCAGGTAACTCCGTGCGCGGGATCAGGCGTCGCTGCGGCCGGTACGGCTGCGTACTCCAGCCACTTGTCCACCAGGTCGCGGACTTCATCCAGGGCGGGATCGCGACGTCCGGCAGGCGTGTATGCCGGCGACCTGTCCGCGTGGAGCGGCACGTGGGCGCAGTACCAGGCCCGTTTGGCGCCCGCCTGTTCGGCGTCCGTGCCCGTCAGTAGGTAGTTGAGCAGTGTCGCCATGACCCGGCGGCGTCCGAATATGTAGACCGTCGGCTCGACGAACCAGCGGCAGAAGCTCGGGTCGGGGTCGTAGACGGCCGCGGCCATCAGCGGAGCGAAGAATTCTTCGGGCAGACTCGCGCGTTCGAGTAGTGGCTTGCGCGCTGCATGCGCCAGGTGCCGCGCGCGTTGGTCTTCCGGCACGCTAGCCGCGGTGCCGAGGTCCAGCAGCCGAGCCACCTCGGCTGCAGACGACAGGAATGTGGGTACTTCTGCCTCGTTGCGCTCTCCATCGGCCATGGGCAGCATTCTGGGCCGATCCCGGACGGAGAGGTAGAGATGCTGGTTGCTGCGTGGTCAGTGGAACCACACGACGAGCCGCACGTTCTCCGCCCCGTGGACTTCGCTGAGCGTGCCCATGACGCTCCATACTCGGCCCCAGTCGCTCCCGTCACCTGCGGCAGCGGCCCGGCTTCGGGTGCCGGAGCTGTCTGTTTCTTGCCAATCGACGGCGGTGACGTCAGCCCAGGTGACCCATGTCGTTCCGAATGCGTCACCGGGTCCCCCATAGGCTGCGTACTCGCTCCTCAGCCCCACCGACGCATCGTCCGGGAAGCCACGGCCTTCCGCCACGGGCCGGAAGCCGAAGGAGTTGCGGACTCCGAAGAGACAGGCGAGGCCGTCGTAGGCGTTGCCCCGGTTGAGCAGGAAGAGATCGATCGCGGCTTCCCACACGGAGTCCTCGTCGTCGGGACCCCAGAGGCGGGCCCCTGGCCGGCACTCGATCATTCCGCTGATGTCGGTAGACATGCCCGGATCTTGCCCGACCGGCCCAGGGCTCGGCACCCACATTTAGGTTCTGTCGGCTCCGCCAGCGGCACCCAACCGCACCCGGTGACGCTGAAGGTCGACCTCGGCGACCTTCACCGTGATCAGCTCACCTTCATCGACAAGCCGATCCGGCGTCTCGACCGGCTCGTCAGTCAGCTCTGAGAGGTGAAGGAACCCCACAACGTCGGGAGCAAGCTGCACGAACACGCCAAAAGGAACGATCTTGGTGATCGGTCCGGTGAGGACCTGGCCGACCTGATCCGCAAACCGAATGAGCGGATCTTCCTGCAGAGCCTTCAACGAAAGCGTGACCTGTCCGGAGCGCGTCTCGGCAATGATCACCTCAGCGGTGATCCGCTGGCCGGCTTCGACTGCCTCGGAGGGGTGGTTGATCCAGCCCCACGTCAGGTCCGGCACCCGGATGAAGCCGGTGCAGAGGCCGTCCGGTTCGCCATCGACGTGAACGAAGACCCCGAAGTTGTGAACCGCGGAGACCGTCCCAGCCACGACCTGCCCTCGTTCAAACGCAAGGAGAAAGGACCGCAGGGTCGGAATCTCGCAGGCCCTGGCGGAGAGGTGAAGCTGACCTTCGTGCCAACGCCCGATCTCTTCGGCATTGATCTCCTGGCCTACCTCAAACAGCTCGGATGGATGCTCCATCCGGCGCATCGACGCCTCATGTCGAGGAATCCGAGCGATCTCGGCTTCCTCCCCTTCGGCATCTACGAGCTGCACCAGGACGTCCGCTCCGTCGAACCCGGTGACCTTCACCGTTCTCACGGCCCCAGGCCGGAGCTGGTTGATCAAGGACTGCATGCGAGGGTCAGGGGCTGGCTCCGACATGGAGGTGAGCCTAGTCGGCGCCGGCTGCACTGGTTCCAACTCTCGTGACCAGGTTCCAACTGGCGCCACGGCTCACGCATGGCAGGGCTTCTCTGGACGATCTTGGTGACATCTCTCGCTGTGAAGTGACAACTATCGCGAGCAGTCACAGCTGCCGAGGAGCCCGAGACTGTCACCCTAGGGCGTCAGACTGTAACCCTGGGGTTACAGTCGATCGGCCTATCTCCCGAGGTCATCCGGGGTTTGGGTTGGTCGCGCTCTTAAGAGGTAAGTACGCGCGCCGTCGCATCGACCTCAACCCCCACTCCTTAGCCCGCCGTTTGTACTGTTCAGATGTCCTGGGTGCGGCCCGAAACGGCTGGCAGTGAGCCAGGGGCGGGCACGGGCAGTCGGCTTCGGCGTGGTGTGGGTGTGCGCGCCAGGGTGTGGGCCCGCCGGGCCCGGGGGCCCGTCGGTCCCCCACTGGGTTCGCGTCCGCCGTTGGCGGCTTGCGGGCCCAGTGGCGGGCTTTGAAATGCGCAGCGTGGCTGATCTCGGTGGGTGGTTGCGCGAACTCCGAACTGCCGGTGACCGCGCTCGGGCTTCGTCGGGGTGCACGTTCTGTGGCTGAGGTCGTCCAGGTGGGGAAGGGGTTGCGCGTCGCTCTTGGTGAGGCGGGGGCCTGGGCGGGAGTTCAGGCCGTACGCGGGAGTCGCGCGCCTTGGTGGGCGACCCAGGGCTCTCGGCGTGGGGCGGGTCCGGTGGGGGCGGGGCCAGGGCGGTGAGAGCCGAACCGGCCGGATGGCGGCGCGCGCAGGTCGGATCGACGCGGATCGTGCCCACAAGACATTGAGTGCCGAGGCCCGCGACCTCGTGGTCGCGGGCCTCGGTCGTCGCAGCGGGGCGCGTTGCTCCTCGCCGGTTGTGGAACGGGTAACGGCTCAGGCAGTGAGGTCGGCGATCACGTTGGCCACGACCCAGGTGGCCCACAGCAGCGGCACGATCGCCACATAGGCGAGCGGCCGGGCGTACACCGGCGGGCCCTCATCCAGGGGCTGGCGGCCCGGTGCCGGCTCGGAGGGCGGGAGCTTGCCGAACTTGATCGAGGCGATCAGGTTCCAGAGCAGCGTGAAGGGCGTGAAGACCACCAGGGAGAGGGGGCTCCACCAGCCCTGGAACAGCGTCTTCGTGGTCATGGTGCGCACCAACGACCGGCCGCACTGGCGGCAGAAGGGGCCTTTGAGGGTGTGGAAGCGCATCATGATCAGCACGCCCACGTGGGCGCGGACCGCGATGTTCGCCGCCTCCGGGGCCCCGCAGTTGCGGCATCCGGGCGCGGGCGCTTGAGCGTGGGGGTGAGGGTACGGGGCCGCGTACTGCTGGTGCTGCGGCATGGGCGGGTGGCCCGGGGCGGGCGGCTGTGCGTACGGGTTCTGCGTGGGATGAGCGCCGGCGTACGGGTTGGGGAGAACGGGGGCGCCGGAGTAGGGGTTCGGCGGGGGAGTGGTCATGGTGGGCTTTCACGATCGGCGCGGGCAGGGGAGCGGCGTCCGGCCGGAATCCCCGTACGGCTTCCGCTTCCGGGTGTCTTCACGGAGGGAGGATGGGCCGAACGCCAGTGCTCTCGTATGACCTGAACTTATCAGGCAATTGAGGGCCATTGATCTGCCATCGAGCTGCACCGACCGTTCTCCGCGAGCGCGGGATCCGCGAAGTCCGGCCCCGGATGCGTTTCGCTTCCGGGGCCGGAGCCGTAGCGGTGGGGCTACTCGCCCTTGGACGGAACCGTCAGGCGGCGACCACCCGGCTCACCAGTTGGTCGCGGATGCGGGACGGGATGGCCGGGGCGAAGCGTTGGAGGTAGTGGTCCATGTGGGAGTCGTCGCCCACCAGGAACGGGAGGTCGAAGACCAGGAGCTTGCGGACCGCGAGGAGGGGCAGCGGGGCGCGCAGGGGGCGGAAGGACTCGTTGTAGAGGCCCGGCTCCTCGCACACCGGGTGGAACTGGCCGATCATCAGGCCCTCCGCCACGAACTCGTCCTTCGCCTTGCGCTGGAGTTCGTCCAGCTCCACCGAGTCCGTCGGGTCGAAGGTCGGGAGGACCAGGAGGATCGTGAGGAGTTCGCGGTCCTCCGGGGAGAGGGGCTCGGAGAGGGTCGCGTGGCGGGTGCGGAGGGAGTCGACCGCCTGGCTGAGGTCCTCGCAGTCGGCCGAGGGGAGGGCCAGGTGAAAGAGTTCCTTGCGCAGCGAGGGCTGGGTGTACGGGCACACGGGGCCGGTGCGGCCCAGTTCGGGGTGGCTGGAGACCAGGAAGTCCCGGCTCCACATGAGGACTTGGAGGAGCGGGCCGATCGCGTCGGCGGGCACCTCGCCGCGGGCGATCTGGCCCGCGGTCCAGGACTGGATCAGGTCGTCGCCCCTCATCGGGGGTCCCTCCACATCGGTCGGAGTGTGGGGCCGGACTTGGGGAGGGGGATGTCGCCGCCCAGGCGCTCGAAGCCGGCGCGGCGGGTCGCGGCCTCGCCGCCCGGGGAGCTGGCCTCCGCGTAGACGGCGACGCCTTCGGCGTCGGCGCGGGTGAGGACTTCGCCCAGGAGGCCGGAGATCAGGCCGGACTGCTGGCGGTCGGCGCGGACCGCGCCGAAGGAGACGTAGTAGTGCGGCGGGCCGTGCGGATGGCGTTCGGCCTGGAGGTGGGCGATGGTACGCAAGGCGTCCACGTGCTCGCCCAGGGCCTCGGCGAAGGCCGCGTCCAGGGCTTCCTCGTCGGGCTCGGCGCCCGGCGGCAGGAAGAGCAGCACCGCGTCGCCGTCCGGGGTGGTGAGCACCCCGTCGTACGCGGCGGACAGCTCGACGAACACGCGGAAGAACCCGGGCAGGAGCTCGGATCGCAGCCGCTCGTCGGGGATCATCCAGCGGGTCAGGCCGTCGTCGTGGAAGGAGGAGGCCAGGAGGGCGGACAGGTGGGTGATCTGCGATCGGCTCAGTTGCGGGGAGGTGGAAGTGGTCGGGGACAAGGCACGGCCTCCGGTGGGAAGGGATGGGAGGGGAGGGGAAGGGAGAGGGCGCCGCGGTCAGGCCGGTGTGCGGCCGAGTGCGGCGAGTTCCGACACGCGGGCGTGGAGTGCCGGCAGGTAGTGCTCGTGTTCCGGCTTGATCAGGACGCTGCGGATCACCCGGGCCGCCTCCGCGTCCCGCACGGCGCGCGGGTGGCGGCGTACGAACGCGTCGGCGTCCGCCCGCAGCACGCTCAGGAACACCGGGTCGGCTTCGGCCGTCATGCCGTCGCGCAGAAGCCGGTCCGAGGCCGCGTCGATGGAGGAGAGGGAGCCGTCGGTGGTTGTGGGGTAGTACGTGACGATGTCGAGGTCCGGGCGCTGGTAGAGGGTGAGGTCTTCGGACCCCTCCAGCAGGTCCGCCCAGTGGAGGGCGGCCCGGCGGTTCGCGGTGAGGATGCGGCCGAAGCCGTCCGGGGTGAGGGGGAGGAGCTGCAGGGTCAGCCACAGGGCCGCGGCCGCCGCGCCCGCCCGCGAGCACTCCAGGCTGATCTCGCCCAGGTGCAGGTCCGAGTCGGTGAAGTAGGTGTACGGGGAGTCGTGCGCGAAGTGCCGGCCGGCCCGCGGGTCCGGGAAGAGGACCGCCCCGCAGCCGTAGGGCTGCAGGCCCTGCTTGTGGGGGTCGACGACGACCGAGTCGCATTCGGCGATCGCCCGCCAGGGTGCCGGGTCGATGTCGCCGGTGGCTGAGCGGCCGAGGATCGCGTAGAAGCCGCCGTAAGCGGCGTCGACGTGCACGCGGGCGCCGTACCGGCGGGCCAGGGGCAGGACCTCGTGCACCGGGTCGACCGCGCCCAGGCCGGTCGTGCCGGTGGTGACGACGATCGTGCCGATCCGCCCGCCGCGCAGGGCGCCCTCCAGCGCGCCGAGGTCGATGCGGCCACGGGCGTCGGTGGGGATGCGGTGGCCCTCCATGCCGAGGACGTGGCACATCCGCTCGTGGGTGTAGTGGCACTCGGCGCTGTACGCGATCCCGCGGTCCGGGTGCAGCTGCCTGGCGACGTACAGGGCCTCCAGGTTGGCCATCGTGCCGCTGGTGGTGAGGTGCCCGACGTGTGCGGCGAGGCCGAACATGGCGGCCAGTTCGGCCACCGCCTCGCGTTCCATCTCGGTGGTCGCCGGGCCGCCCTCCGCGGCGTGGTTGTTCGGATTGAAGAGCATCGCGGTGAGGTAGCCGGTGACGGCCGCCGGGTGCGGCGGCTTGACCATCTGTCCGGCGTAACGCGGGTGGAAGAACGGATAGTTGTGGTCCATCCGCTTGGCGAGGCGGTCGAAGGCCTCGGCGAACGCGTCGGGGTGGACGCGGTGCGCGTCATGGGTCTCGTACGGACCGAACTGCCCGCCCCACCGCTCCGCCACGCCGAGCGCGCGCGGCAGCCAGTCGCGTAAGTCGTGCAGGTCGTGCAGGTCCACGGGAGCCTCCCCCAGCGGCCGCCGGGAGGCGGCACAAGTCGGGCGTACGCGGTCGTACGTACGCACGAGAAGGGTTGCCGGGCCCCCGCAAGGCCCGCGCAACCTCACCCCATCCGGGTTCGAGTGACGCGCGAGCGGGCTCTGGTGCACTCGCGGCGCGACTCCCGTGAGCACCCCACCCTTCCCAGGAGGAAACCCATGGTCACCAGACGCAGCGTGCTCGGCGGCGCCATCGGCGCGGCCGGTGCGGGCCTGCTCACCACCGGTGGGCTGGTGCCGCTGCTCAGCGCCCAGTCCGCGCAGGCCACGGAGGCGGTCACGGTCCCGGCGCCGTTCACCGTGCGGATGCCGACGCTGCCGGTGCTCGCGCCGATATCCGTGCTGGGCGGCCAGGACACGTACGCCGTCACCATCAAGGAAGTGGCGCGGGAGATCATCCCGGGGGTGCAGACGAAGGTCCTCACCTACAACGGCAGCTTCCCGGGCCCGGTGCTGCGGGCCCGCTCCGGGCGGACCGTGGCGATCCGGCACCGCAACAACCTGGGCATGCCGGTCTCGGTACACCTGCACGGCGGCAACGTCTCACCGGAGAACGACGGCGGCCCGATGGACACCTTCGGGCCGGGCACCTCGCGCACCTACACCTACCCCAACCAGCAGCCGGGCGCCGCCCTCTGGTTCCACGACCACGCGCACCACATGGAGTCGGAGCACGTCTACCGCGGCCTGTCCGCCACCTACCTGCTCTCGGACGAGAACGAGCGGTCGCTGCCGCTGCCGGCCGGCCAGTACGAGGTCCCGATCGCGCTGCGCGACGCCCGCTTCGACGACGCCGGTCAGCTGGTCTACGTCATGGACGACGTCTTCGGTCGGACCACGATCCTCGCCAACGGCCGCCCGAGCCCCTACTTCGAGGTGGCCGCCCGGAAGTACCGCTTCCGGCTGCTCAACTCCTCCAACATGCGCTTCTTCCAGCTGCGCCTGTCGGACGGCGGCCAGATGATCCAGATCGGCACGGACGGCGGGCTGCTGGAACGCCCCTTCACGACGGACACCGTCGGGCTGTCCCCGGCGGAGCGCGCGGACGTGGTCATCGACTTCTCCCGCTACCCGGTCGGCACGAAGATCGTCCTGGAGAACACCCTGGGCCCGGGAACCCCGGACCAGGTGGGCAAGGTGCTGCGCTTCGACGTCGTACGGACCGCCTCCGACCCGAGCCGGGTGCCCGACGTACTGCGCACGCTGCCGGCCATGGCGAAGGCGACGGTGCAGCGCAGCATCGTCCTCAGCATGGACGAGGACGGCCGCGAGGAGCCGAGGGGCCTGATGGACGGCCAGCAGTGGGACTACCAGCGCATCGACCAGACCATCGCGCACGGCACCTCGGAGATCTGGACCGTCACCAACGCGAACAAGATCGTCCCGCACAACTTCCACATGCACCTGGTCCAGTTCCGGCTGCTGGAGCGCAACGGCGCCCCGGTCGCGCCGTCCGAGGCCGGCCTGAAGGACACCGTCCGGCTCTTCCCCGGCGAGACGGTGAAACTGCACGCCACCTTCGGCACCTACAGGGGGACGTACGTCTACCACTGCCACCTGCTGGACCACTCCGCGATGGGGATGATGGCCAACTTCCGCGTCCGGTAGGGGTCGGCGCGTGCCACGGCTCCGCTCGACGCCCGCTCAAGGGTCAGCCGAGGATCCGTAGGAAGAATCCTGGGCAACAGACCATGTCCGGCCGTGTCCCCCACGAGTCTCCGCATGAGTCACGCATGAGTCACGCACCAGTCCACGTACGAGTTCTGCCGCTCGAGTCCTGATCGAGCGTTGGTGGAAACCGATGGCCGGGTGTCCCGGAGAATGCCACGATCGGATGTCCGTGCCGAGGGCGAGCACCACTCCCACCACCCAGATGAGGATGTCCCATGAACTCCAATCCGGCCGGTAGCGGCTACTACGCCCCGCCCCAGCAGCCCGCGCCGGCAGCCGCCGAGCGCTCCAAGCTCGCCACCGCGCTCCTCCTGGTCTCGACGGTGCTCGTCGGCCTGATGGCCGGCCTGTTCTTCGCCTTCGACGTCTCGGTGATGCCGGGTCTGGCCGCGGGCGACGACCACACGTACGTCAGCGCCATGCAGGCCTTCAACGAGAAGATCGACGGCAACGGGCTCTTCGGCATGGCGTTCGTCATCGCCCTGCTCGCGTCCGCCGCCTCGGCGGTCATCGAGTACCGCAAGGGCCGCCGCGGCGTGGCGATCTGGGTCGGGGCAGCCGCCCTGGCCTACTTCGTCGTCCTGATGATCACTTTCTCCGTGAACATCCCGCTGAACAACGAGCTGGCCGACGCGGGCGACGCGGCGAAGCTGACGGACTTCTCGATCGTCGAGAAGTTCAAGACCACCTGGGTGTCCACCAACATCATCCGCACCCTGCTGTGCACGGTGGCCCTCACCGCCCTGTCCCGCGCCCTGATCCTCTACGGCCGGGCCACCCGCTGACCCTGACCCCGCCGGTCCTCATCCCCCCACGCACCACCTCGAAGTCCCCCGGCCCACCCGACCGGGGGACTTCGCGCGTGCCGACGTCAGCCGAGCTGCCCGTTCAGGTACAGGGCCCAGGCCAGGAAGCCGACTGCCGCGGTGCACAGCAGGGTGCGCCAGACGTTGGCGCGGACCCAGGGGCCCTCGAAGGCGCGGCGGACGGCGGCCGGGTCGCTGATCCGGGCGACCGGGCCGGCCTTCTCCAGAGCGTTGTTCAGCGGGATGTTCACCTTGTTGGTGAGGCCCATCGACAGGATGTAACAGACCAGGGCCGCGATCAGCGGGGGCAGCGCGTCACGGCCGTCGGACGGGACGTGCAGGGCCAGCGCCAGGGCGGTGAACAGGAACGCGCCGATGTAGCCGAGGACGAACCAGCCGTTGAGGATGGCCTTGTTGATCTGCTGCATGACCTCGATGACCGTACGGTCGTCGGTGCGCTTCAGGCCCGGCATCACGGAGACGGAGAAGCCGTAGAACAGGCCGCTGACCAGGCCCATGGTGAGGGTGGCGGCGATGAGCGAGGCCAGCCGTGCGGTCTCCATACTTCTCCCCCTGCTCGTCGTCCGTCCTCGGAGGGTCTCGGTCATCGATTCTTCGGGAACGGGTCATCAAATAGTCAAGGCATGGCGACTATACGGGGGGAGCGGTCCGGCGGCGCGGAAGATTCGAGCGGCCCTCCATCACATCTTGAGCGGCCGTGTCGAACAGCGGCGCCGAGCAGTCGCGTCCGGGGTCGTGAGGACAGGGGTCGCGCGACCGTCCCCGAGTCCGGCAGGCTGGGCCGGGACCACAGAGGGGAATCATCGTGCTCACGGCACTCGAAGGTGCGTACGGGGACCGCGCGGACGCCGTCACCGTCGCCGGCCGCACCGCCTCGTACGAGGAACTGCTCGGCGCGGCCGGGGCGGTGGCCGCGGACGTCGCGGGGGCCCCGGCCTTCGCGGTGACCGCGACGCCCCGACTGGAGACCGTCGCCGCGGTGGTCGGCGGGCTGCTGGCCGGGGTGCCCTGCGTACCGCTGCCGCCCGACGCCGGGGCCGCCGAGCGGGAGCACATCCTGCGCGACTCGGGGGCCGCGGAGGTCGAGGTGGACTTCGCCCGGCGCTCGGCCTCATGGTCCGGGAAGGCCGCCGCGCCCGAGGAACCCGCGCTGATCCTGTACACCTCCGGGACCACCGGCCCGCCCAAGGGCGTGGTCCTCAGCGGCGCCGCGATCGCCGCCGACCTGGACGCGCTCGCCGGAGCCTGGCAGTGGAGCGCCGACGACACCCTGGTGCACGGGCTGCCGCTGTTCCACGTCCACGGGCTGGTCCTCGGAGTGCTCGGCGCCCTGCGCACCGGAAGCCGCCTCGTGCACACCGGGCGGCCGACGCCCGAGGCCTACGCCGCGGCCGGCGGCAGCCTGTACTTCGGGGTGCCGACCGTGTGGTCCCGTATCGCCGCCGCACCGGAGGCCGCCGCCGCGCTGTCCGGGGCCCGGCTGCTGGTGTCCGGCAGCGCCGCCCTGCCCGCGCCCGTCTTCCGGGACCTGGAGCGGCTGACCGGGCACCGCCCCGTGGAGCGCTACGGCATGACGGAGACCCTGATCACCGTGAGCGGGCGCGCGGGGGGCGAGGTGCGGCCCGGCACGGTCGGCACCCCGCTGCCCGGCATCGTCACGCGGATCGCGGCCGAGGCGGGCGCGGAGATCGGCGAACTCCAGCTGACCGGGCCCACCCTGTTCTCCGGGTACCTGGGCCGGCCGGAGGCCACCGCCGCCGCGTACACCGAGGACGGCTGGTTCCGTACGGGAGACATCGCGGCCGTCGACGAGGCGGACGGCGTGCACCGGATCGTGGGCCGCGCCTCCATCGACATGATCAAGTCCGGGGGCTACCGGATCGGCGCGGGCGAGATCGAGAACGCCCTGCTGGACCACCCCAAGGTGCGCGAGGCGGCCGTGGTGGGCGTGCCGGACGCGGACCTCGGGCAGCGGATCGTCGCCTACGTGGTCGCCGAGGGGGTCACCGGCGCCGAGCTCACGGACTTCGTCGCCGCGCACCTGTCGGTGCACAAGCGGCCGCGCGAGGTGCGCTTCGTCGCGGCGGTGCCGCGCAACGCCATGGGCAAGCCGCAGAAGAAGCTGCTGCTGGAGGGCGAGTTCGATCCCAACTCCCGCTGAAACAAGCGTAGTTGAGCGGATCGGGGGAGCCCCCGTACCTGGAAAACAAACGGGCTCCCCGGTATATTTCCGCCCGCCGGATGGGCACGGGCCAATGGGGAGGGCACCGCTGTGCAGGGGTTACGTCGCATGCAGGCGCACGTGGTCGTGGTGGGCGGGGGGCCGGTGGGCATGCTCGTCGCCGCCGAGCTGGCCGCGTACGGAGTCGACACCGTCCTGTTCGAACCGCAGGACCGGGTGTCCGAATGGCCCAAGTCGAACACCCTGCACGCCAGAGCGGTGCAGAGCCTGGCCAGGCGCGGCCACCTACCGGCGGCCGCGAGCCGGCCGGCGGGGAGCGCCGGAGCCGTCAGCCCGTTCCACTTCGCCGGTCTGCCCGGTCTGCTCATCGAGGTCCCTGAGACCGAACCGCGGCCGATCCTCAAATGCCCCCAGTCGAAGCTCGAGCGCCGCTTCGAGAAACGCGCCCGGGCGGCCGGAGCGCGGATCCTGCGCGGGCACCGGGTCACGGACCTCGCCCAGGACGCGGACGGGGTGACGGTCACGGCCGAAGGGTCACAAGGGCCGGTCACCTGCACCGCCCGGTACGCGGTGGGGGCGGACGGGTCGCGCAGCACGGTCCGTGAACTGGCGGGCATCGCCTTCGACACGCAGCCGGCCACGGTCACCGCGCTGATGGGCACGGTCACGCTCACCGGCCCGGGCGCGCTGTCCGAGGGCTCGCTGCGTACGGACCGGGGCTGGATCGGCGCCAAGCGCGCCCCGGACGGTGGGATGCACATCCGCACCCTCGACTGTGCCGGCGCCCACGCCGACCGGCAGCTGCCGCCCACGCTGGAGGAACTGCGGCGGGAGGTGTCCCGAATCGCCGGACACGAGGTCGCCATGGAGGAGCCCCGCTGGCTCAGCCGGTTCAGCGACGTCGTCCGGCTGGCCCGGACCTTCCGGGAGGGGCGGGTCTTCCTGGCGGGGGACGCGGCGCACGTGCACTTCCCGATCGGTGGCCAGGGCTTCAGCACCGGAGTGCTGGACGCCCTCAACCTGTCCTGGAAGCTGGCGCTCGCGGTGCACGGCAGGGCCGCGACGGAGCTGCTCGACACCTACGACTCGGAGCGCCGGCCGGCCGCCGAGCGGGTCGTCGAGAACACCTTGGCCCAGCTCGCCCTGATGCGGCAGGGCCCCGAACCGGACGCCCTGCGCGCGCTGTTCACCGAAGTGCTCGCCGTGGACGGCGGCCGCAGGCTGCTCAGTGGCATGATCAGCGCGCAGGACACGGTGCTTTCGGCGGACCCCGCCCGGCCGTCGCCCGGCGCGGGAACGTTCCTGCGTAACGCGGCGCTCCACACGGAGGCGGGCGAGACCGATGTGATCCGGCTTCTGCGGGACGGCCGCCCGCTGCTCCTGCTGCTGGGTGAGCAAGGCGCCGCCTTCGAGGACGAGGCGCGTTCGTGGGAGGGAACCCTGTACGTGGTGCGCGCGCTGCGCACGCCCGACGTGCCCTACGACGCCGTCCTGGTCCGGCCCGACGGCTACATCGCCTGGACGCCGGGAGCGACGGACCTGTCGGCCGCCCTGTCCGCGTACGTCGTCGACGACGTACGCGGTGGCGGCGGGGGGAGCCTGGCCGGTGCGGCTGGTGCGGCCGGTCAGCCGGTGCTGCTCACCAGTTCCTGCTCGTCGGCCGCCTTGAGTGCCTCGGCGTAGACCATGGCTCCCCGGCCCTCGGAGAGGTCGAGCGACGCGAGGACGGCCGGCACCACCACGCTGGGCAGCAGATGACGCATCAGTGCGGAGACCCTGCTCGCCAGGTCGCGGTAGTCGCAGATGGCCTGGGACATGGCCTGAACGCCGGCGAACGCTCCCACTATGACGTCGATGGTCTCGGTGAGCACGACGTGCGGCAGCAGTTCGCCCTGGTCCTGTGCCTCCTGGAAGAAGGGCAACGAGGCCTCGCTCCAGCGCAGGAAGGGGCCACTGCGGTCCAGGCCGTGTGCCTGCTGGTCCATCGACAGCCGGACGCCCGCGCGCACCATGGGATCGGTCTGCAGGCGGTACGCGTGCATCATCACACCGTCGAGGATCTGCTGGATCTTGGAGGCCTGGGCGGCAGGGACGAGACGGTGGTCCTGCTCGGCGAGCACCCCCTGGGCCAGGTCTTCCTTCGACTGGAAGTGGAAGTACAGAGCCCCTTTGGTCACCCCGGCCTCGGTGAGGATCTGCGAGATCGTGGCCGCCTGGTAGCCGTGGTCCTCGAACACTTTCGCCGCCGCCGACAGGATCGCCTGACGCGTGCGGACGGCACGTACCTGTTCAGCCATTCTGCTTCCTCCCTCCCCAGGGTTCACGCGTGGAGCGTCATTAAAAAAACCGCCGAGTTCGTATCTTACAGCGAGTGATGGTCGTCGGCGGATATGCCAGAGCGAAACAGTGGGGTGGAAGGGAACGTCATCAGGAGCGGGGAACCCGGGGCGCGCACGGAGATGGGCCGGCTCCATCCCGAGGCGGTGGTCGAAGCGCTGCTGTGCAGGGCGGGGTGCCGGCGTGAGGCGGCCGGTGTCCGCTCGGCGGGCGTATGGATGTACGGACGGACGCGCGCCGTCAGGAGCCGTGCGACCCCGCGGTGACCGTGGACTTGAAGACGAGGACGCCGTCCTGATGGGCGGTGACCAGGACCGTGCCCCCGTCGTCGGGGCCTCCGGGGACCCGGCGGGCGTGGATCATGCAGGGTGCGTCCAGTTCGGCGTACCTTCTGAACTCGCTGAAGATGCTGAGCGGGAGGTAGGAGGACCGGCCCAGCACGGCGGCCGTGGCCTGCCGGGCGGCCTCCAGCAACACCATGCCCGGGACGTGGTCCACCGGGTGCTCGAAGAGCACGGGGTGACGGGTGTCCACCCGCAGCTGCCAGCGGTCCGGTTCGGCCGTGGGGGAGAGGACGACGTCCATGGGAGACATGCGGCCGACGCTCTGCGGCGCGGCCGGGCTGATCAGCGGGAGCGGGTGCCAGGCGCTGTCGAGGCTGTGCTCGCCACGTATGCGTCGGTACACCGCGGGCGCCATGCAGGAGAACGAGCCCCCTCCGGTGGCGACGATGTCCCCGTCGCGCCAGAAGACCGACTCGAAGCTGAGCTTCGACACGTTCTTGCCGCGGCGCTCGACCTCCGTGCAGGTGATCTCGATGTGGAGAGTGGCCGGCGACCAGCCGACGCGCAGGTATTCGGGCCGTACGGCTATCCCCCCTTCCCGCATGAGGAACTGGTGCCCGAGCGGGATCCCGAACTCGGCGTGGCCGAGGAGGATGCAGAACTGGCGCACCGTCTCGCACGCGATGAGCGGGTCGTGGTAGCCGTCCGCCACCGGGGTGAAGAAGCTGTGGCCGCGGGGCCATTGCGCGGTCACGAGGAAGCGGTCCTCGTCCAGGCGCTGCCAGTCGGTGAGAACGACCTCGGCGACGGAAGCACGGTGGACGAGTTCCTTGGGAACGGTGACGGTCAGGGACGGTAAGCCGTTCAGCTGGGGCATGGGAGCCGTGGAGCTTCCGGCTGCGGTGTGGTTGGCCGTGGTGCGCTCTACACGAAACGTGCTCGCGGACATTGCTCCCCCTGGGCTTCGATGGCGAAGGGCTGCGGTGTCTCTGAGGCACGGAAGATACAGACCAGCCGGTTTAATTTCTAGCGGTTCTCGACCATCCGTTTTCGGGTGAAGTGGAGCGATCTTCTTCGACTTGCCCGTTGACCCTGGTCGGAAAGCGCTGCTTGCGTTCCGCCCCGGTTTGCCCCGCCTCCCCGGGCCCTCTTCCGTCGCCGGGTTCGTCGAGTGGGGCGCGAGCCGTTCTCAAGCGCCGGCATGGAATCTGCCGAACGCCCTGGGTGAGGTTGATCAGGCTCCGCCGAGCCTGTGTGCCGGTCCCTACGGGGGCTAAAAACCGCGCAAGCGGTTTGTTAGGCTGGGGTGTCGAGCGGGACCGCATTCTCGGGCGGCGCCTTCGCCATGCCCGCTCCTCCGTGGGCGCGGCACCCTCTCGCAGTGACGGAGCACTCCATGGTCAAACAGGAACGCGCGGCGCGTACGCGTGACGCCCTGATCCGGTCCGCGGCCGAGGTCTTCGACCGGGAGGGCTTCCCGGTCGCGTCGCTCGCCGCGATCAGTTCGCTGGCCGGGGTGAGCAACGGGGCGCTGCACTTCCACTTCGCCAACAAGGCCGCTCTGGCGGACGCGGTCGAGGAGGCGGCGCTGACCCGGCTGCTGGCCGTCACCGATGCCGTGCTCCCGCTCGGGGCGAGCAGGGTGCAGCTCCTGGTCGACGTCACTCATGGAATCGCCGGCGCCCTGCGTGGGGACGTCGTGCTGAGGGCCGGCTTCGAGTTGAGCGGCGAGGTGTCCCGAGTGCCGCGGGTCGACCTGCGCGAGCAGTGGCGGCGCTGGGTCGAGGAGACGCTGGAACAGGCCGCCGCCGGGGGCGAGTTGCGCCCCGGGGTGGCGGCCGGGGACGCGGGGGGCGCCGTGGTGGCCGCAACCGTGGGGTTCGAGGTGCTCGGGGCCAGGGACGCGGAGTGGCTCTCGGCGTCCACCGTCACCCGGTTCTGGGGGCTGCTGCTGCCGACGCTCGTGCCGGCGGCACTGCTCGCGGACCTGGAGGTCGGCGGGACCCACCCCTTGTAGGCGGGGCAGTCCAGGTGGTCTGTTTCTCAGCGTATCGGTTCGTTCTGGAGCGACTCTGGAGTCTTCCTGGGTGGACGGCCTGTTCCCGCGTGAACGGCAAACCAGCAGGTCAGGGGCGGTTCTGAGGGCTCATTAGATGGCTCATGAATATAAAACAGCACGGTCGGTTTTGTATTGACAAACCGTGGGACCTGTTTTTAACTGGGTGAGGCTCATCCAAGGACAGGGGAGTACGGCGTGGACATCGAAGTACTGGGCTCACTGGCGGTGCGGGAGCAGGGGATCTCCGTCACGCCGACCGCCCCCAAGCCGCGACAGGTACTGGCGATACTGGCGCTCCATGCCGACCAGGTCGTCCCGGTATCGGCACTGATCGAGGAGCTGTGGGCGGGCACCCCGCCGCGCAGCGCCCGGACGACCTTACAGACCTACGTTCTGCAGCTGCGGACCCTCATCGCGGCCGCCCTGGAGCAGAGCCCGCCCGGTGACGGCGAGCGGCGGACGGCCAAGGACGTACTCGTCACCCTGCCCGGCGGCTATCTCCTCGACAGCGGCGGCGGTCTCAGCGACGTCCGCGAGTTCGAGCGGCTCTCCGGAACGGGCTACCGGGCCATGGACGCCGGCGACTTCCCCGGCGCGGCCCGCAAACTGCGCGAGGCCCTGGCCCTGTGGTCCGGCCCCGCCTTCGCCGACGTACACGGCGGGATCCAGCTGGACATGGAGATCAGGCGGCTGGAGGAGACCCGGCTCTGCGCCCTCGACCAGCGCATCGAGGCGGACCTGCGGCTCGGCCGCCACCGCGAGCTGCTCGCCGAACTGACCGTGCTCGTCAGCCAGTACCGCACGCACGAGAACCTGCACGGCCAGTTCATGCTCGCGCTGCACCGCTCCGGCCGCCGCGGCGAGGCCCTCGACGTCTACCAGCGGCTGCGCGCGACGCTCGTACGGGAACTGGGCCTCGAACCCTCCACCTCGCTGCGCCGGCTGCAGCGCTCCATCCTCATGGCCGGCCCCGAAAGCCTGTCGGAGGTCCCGGAGGCGGGCGGTGGACGTCTGGTACGCGTGGGCTGACATGGCCGCACGCGCGAGCACGCAGGAGCGGTCCGAGCGGACCCGCCGCAAGCTCGTCCACGCCGGGGCCGAAGCGTTCCACCGCAACGGCTACGCGAACGCGACGCTCGGCGGGATCGCCGCATCGGCCGGGGTGACCAAGGGCGCCCTGTACTTCCACTTCGCATCCAAGGACGACCTCGCCGAGGCCGTCCAGCAGCGGGGCCGCGCCCTGCTGGACGAGTCCCTGTGCGTGCTGCGCGCATCCGGGATCTCTCCCCTGCAGGCCCTGGTCGACGCGACGCACTGGCTGGTCCGCTCGCTGCTCGACGAACCGGCGGTGCCCGCCAGTTTCCGGATCGCCAAGGAGTGCGCGGGTACCCGGCCGGGCGTCACCGACTTCCATCGGGTCTGGGTCACGGCGGCCTGCGGGCTGCTGCGTCGGGCCCGGGAGGAGGGCGAACTGCGCGAGGGATGCTCCTGGGAGAGCGCCGAATCACTCGTCGCCGCGGCCGTGTGCGGGATCGAGGTGCTGGCGGGCACCGGAATGCCCGGCGCGGAACTCCAGCGCAGGGTGGTCGCGCTGTGGACGCTGCTGCTGCCCGGCCTCGTCCCCGAGGGCGCGGTGGGCGATTTCCGTACGGCGGTGCCCGCGGCCGCGTACGCGCACGGATTCTCGGGCAGCGCCGGCTGACCCGCATCGGCGCCGGTATGGAGGAGTCACCGATGACGAACGACCGTTCCGCTCCGCCCCGCGCCGCCGACGTGCTGCCCGACCTCATCGGGGTGCTCGGCGACGTACTGCGGGTCGACCCGCAGAAGATCGACCCCGAGCAGACCTTCCAGTTCCTCGGCCTCGACTCGCTGCTGATCGCGGAGTTCGTGGCCGTGGTCAACGCCCGGCACGGGACCGGCCTGTGTGCGAGCGACCTCTACGACCACCCCACACCGGCGGCCTTCGCCCGGGAGGTGGTGCGGGCCGCTTCGGCTGTGCCGGCTGTCGAGGCCGCGCCCGCCGTCCGCCCTGCCGCCGCCGACCCCGTCGTCCCCGTTGTCCCCGTTGTCCGGGCCGCCCCCGCCGTGCCGGGCAGGGAGATCGTCGACGTGCTGCGCGAGCAGCTCACCGCGATCCTGTGCTGCGACAGCTGGGACGTGGACGCGGACACCCCGTTCCCACGGCTCGGGGTGGACTCGCTCCTCGGGGCCGAGTTCGTCGCCGTCGTCAACCGGGTCTTCGGCTTGAACGAACGGGCCGTGGTGCTGCACGAGTACCCGACGCTGGACGCGCTCGCTTCGTACGTGGCGCAGCGGACCGGGGCTCCGACCACGCCGCCGGCCGTGCGCGAACTCGAACTGCTGCTGGACGCCCTGCACGACGGGCGGCTCAGCGTGGCCGAGGCGCTCGTCCTGCTGCCCCGCCGGGCCCAGGTCTGACGGGAGACGGGGGCGATGGACGAGCGGGAGATCCTGACCCGGTTCAAGGACGGGACCCTGGACCGGAGGCAGGCGGTCGCCCTCTTGGCGCCGGCCGTCCATGGCGTTAACGGCGTTAACGCCATGGACGCGGTGGCCGCCGCGCCCGCGTTCCCGGATCCACCGGCCTC
This sequence comes from Streptomyces sp. NPDC059874, assembly GCF_042731135.1. Lineage (NCBI taxonomy): Bacteria > Bacillati > Actinomycetota > Actinomycetes > Kitasatosporales > Streptomycetaceae > Streptomyces > Streptomyces sp. NPDC059874. The sequence continues at coordinate 44,867 of NZ_JBHWJY010000033.1, read as the reverse complement.
CGCGTCCGCGCCGCACGAACCCGCCGCGCGGGAACTGCCCGTGCGGGCCGCCCCGGTGGCCGTCGTGGGGATGGCCGGCCGCTATCCGGGGGCCCCCGACCTGGCGGCGTTCTGGCACCTGTTGTGCGGCGGCCGGGGCACCCCCCCCCCCCCCCCCCCCCCCCCCCCCCCCCCCCAAACCCCCCCCCACCCCCCCCCCCCCCCCCCAACAACCACCCAAACACCCCGGGTGCCGGCAACCCACGGGCTGGGGGAAGGCCCCCCAGACGAAGAACCAAAAAACCAAGAGCGGCACC